>NZ_JBATKE010000164.1:0-21289 GCF_049669105.1 Eudoraea sp. | reverse complement strand
AGTTAGGATATGGGCATAATCCGGGGAGTCTTCATTGATTGCTAAGGCTTGGGTATAATATTTCAAGGCATTGATATGGTCGTCCCTATTGCTGTAGACCTCCCCGATGCCCATTAAATAGGAATACTTAATTTGAAGTTCATTTAAAATGGGAAGATAATGCTCAACCTGTTTAAAATAATTCAATGCCTGATCATAATCGAGCATTTGACTATATAAGCCTCCAATATTTAAAAGAGCAGATGAAATCCTAACGGGGTCTCCCAACTTTTCTGAATAACTGAGAGACTTCAGATAGTAATCTAAGGCTTTGGCGTGACTGCCTTGAGTGAAGTATATCACCCCCAGATTACTAGCCAAATTGGCAATCCCCAAGGTGTCCTGGATGCCTTCGAAAGTCTGCAGTGATTGGGTCCAATTCTCCAACACTTCTTTATATTTCTGTTGGTAGAATTCCGCTAAACCTTTATTTTTAAGGGCATAAGCCTTACCTTTTTTAAACCCCAATTCATTAGCAAGGGTAATGGCCTGATCGGCATAGACCTTTGTTTGTTCCAATTCATCCAATTGGATGTATTCCAGACTTAAAGCGTTCAGGGCAGCGACCCTTGCGGTGTCTTGCTGCCCTGTTTGCAAAATGTTCTTTAAACTATCAATTGAATTGTTTTGGGCCAATGTTGGGTTCCAATGGAGTAGCAGTAAAATAAATATCAGCGAACCCCATGTAGACCAAAACCCGTTTTTCATAAATCATTCTTTAAAAACTGTGTACACCTCCGATAAACCGCTGGTAGTAATTCGCACAAAATAATACGTATTGCCGGGTAGCGTGGACATATCTATTTCAATTGGTAGGGGGGTTTCCTGATCTATGGAAAATACTTTGCTCGTATTCCCGGTCATATCCAGCACTTCAATTGTACCTGCGGTTAATACTTCGGGTTGAAGATACAAAATATCCCGGAACGGATTAGGAAATACTATGCCTTCATTATTGGGCGCCGCTCTGGATGCAAAAGCACCACCAAATAGGACTTCAGTAGTTTGCGGATTGGTAAAATTATCCAGACAGCTAAACTGAATGCCATATTGCCTTGACGGCACACTGACATTCCCGCTTTCGTTTCTTTTGGCACCCACCCTATAGATCAGGGAGGAAACGTTCTCATAAACTACCTCCATATTAACCCTCGGTGCACCGTTGAACGCATCGGTATATGAATCATTGTACCCGTTGATTCTTAATAATCCCTGGTCCGGGTTTTCAATTACTTGTATTTGAGTTGCACCATCTATAGTGTATTCCAATGGTAAGCTTACATCCACGTATTCCTGGAAGTTAGTCTGTCCATCGACATCGAGCACGCCGGCGATCAATTTCTCCACTGCTGTGACCGGGGTGTTGGTTCCTGTATTGACCAACTCAATCCTGAATTCGAGATAAGGTTCCGGAACAGCCGTTGTGATAGCAAACGATGCCAGGGGTCTGAATTGTTTCCGATCGTCTGAACCAGCAGGGAAATTGTTTTGGTCAACCGTGAAAGACTGCACATTTACCTGGGTTTGTACAGTGACCAGGGCGTCTAAATTAAGTGCCACATTGCTAAAACGGTATCCGCCATTCTCTACAGTGAAATTACTGAAATCCAGAACCGTGGCATCGCCGCATTGCGTCACTTCTACTGTGCCCGCGCCACTGCATGTCTCTCCATCCTGAACAAAATAATTAGTGAGTTCATCATCTTTAATCTTAATGGTATAGGTACCTTCTCCCAACAAAAGGCCTTCTTCAGTAACTTCCAGCAATTCCTTGTTATCTAACTCCACCAGATACGTAATTATGCCACCAGGGAAAACATTTTCCTGAGTATCAAAATACGCTTCCTCGTCAAACACATAACCGGTAATTTGCGAATTGATATCTTCCGGAAAGAGCCGTTCTCCATCCCTTAACTCCACATCATCAATGCAAGCGTTTAAAATTGCTTTGGTAATTTCCAAACTATTATTTTCTTCTTCTTCCCCTTCATCTTCATAGAAAATCCTATAGTTCTGCAATTCCTCAACCACTCCATTATCGATCCTTATGTTGTAAAAGCCTACATTTAAATGCCCGCCCAGAGGAATTTCGTTCTCACCCTCTTGTGAAACAAAAACATAAGGAATGGCTCCATCGAATATATCACCCTGCACATCTTCATAGGCAAAACCTTGTAATACCTGTCCTTCACCTTCAAATTTCCAGATATCATCTTCCTGAATCGGGATACCATATACCTCTGAAAACGAATCTGCATTAAAAATCAATTCCTTTTTATTCACTTCAATAATTAACAGATTATCATAAAGAATTTCATAGTTGCTTTCCGGCATTGAAATCCTTGCTACATATCTTGCAACGGGCAATTCCAAATAATCTTCATCATTTAGATCATTTAGGAAATAGCGGGCCTCTGATTCCGTGCCTTCTAAATCTTCATCCACCAAATAATAGGGTATTGTACCTTCAGGAAAAACGTTCGCCTCTTCCCCTTCTTCCAATCCATCGATGATTATATAGGTGTCCAAAAAGGTGTCCCAATCTAGGGTTGAAATGGTCTGGCCGTATACTATTTCATAAGGACCACCATCATTCTCAAAATAAACACTTCTAACGGTCAAAACCTTATTGTTTACCTCCAGAATACCGTAGTCTTCCCCGTCCTCCGGAAGGTTGTAATTCTGAGTATCTTTGATCTTTATGAAATAACGACCCGCAGGCAGAATTAACCCTTCCTCATCGCCATCAGGTATAAAATATTTCTCGGATGTAGCGATATCCTCAAAATAATAAGGTATGATTATGGGACAGGTTTCGCCTTCTGAAAGCTCCTCCGCAACACAATCAGGGTCGGCGAAAACGGTTTCGACCGTATCGTCATATTCAAAACCTTCGAACACCAGTGATGGCGGACAAACTTCGCAGCCTTCTATTGGTAAGGGAGATATAAGTGAATTGATGTATTCCGTCGTAATTCCTATGCCATAATCGATTGCTAAATCGGGTGTTTGCACAAACAAGGTTGCAGGAGCAACGTTAATAGTAGCTGAAGTATAAATTTTATTGAAGTTATTGGAAATAGGTGCAATAAAGGCCCCTGGGAATATCAATGAGGGTTCTTCCCCTACGGTAACATCAAGGCTTGTCAACAGGTTGGTTGCATAGACCTTATTTAGGGTTCTGTTCGGATCCTCTTCGGTAGCTCCATCTTCAAAATCGACTACAGTAAATATTGAATTATAGGCAGCAAAATCATTTTGATTCAGTAAACCTGTACCATTAACCACTCCTCGAAACTTGTTGCTTAATGGGTCGAATAATTCCATTTGGTTGTTGAGCAGAAGTTCTCCATTCACAACTCCTCTAAATTTGTTTACAACCCCTCTAAATTTATTGCTTATAGGATCTAGTTCCTGATTCAGGTAATTTTCAAAATCTTGCACTTCCAAATCAATCACATTCATGCCGTTTACGACGCCTCTGAATTTATTTTGGATAATCCTTTCGCTACTCATCCAGCTGCCATTATTCAGTAGGTTCAGTATTTCCTGCTCGTTCACTACGCCTCTAAATTTGTTGATCAGGATCAAGGTGTTTTCTTCAAAGAAATCTTGATTGTGTGCAGTGCTTATTTTTTGCAGAAAATCGTCATTGTCTTCAATTCCATCAGTGTTGTAATCATAGTTCAGAATAACGTTCACAGGATCTCCATATGTTATCGAAACGGGTTCAGGACTAATGGTCAAATCTTTTTTACCAACAGTTAACAGACCGTTGATAAAGTTGATCTGATAAGCCTCCTCTTGTTCTTCCGTAAGTACCACCTCACCAAAACTTGGAAATATGGCATAATTGTTCACATCCGGGTAAGGCGCAATAGCCGGGCTCGTGAAAACAATTTCAGGAAGTCCGGTATCTTCGTAAGTCATATCCTCGGGCAGACCCTCCACACTGTATGTGAATTCATAAGCTTGCCCAAACTCAATATCAATATCAGCCGCAATAATGTTCACTGCGATCTTGCCATCGGGCAAAAGATTTATACCGTTAGATTTACCGGCCCCCGGCAGCTCACTATTGGTTAGCACGGTCAGTTCCGGATTTCCCGTAAAAGGTAAGATGGTAGCCGTGATCTGGGTATCGGTGATATCCCCGACAATTTCCAATTCCTCATCCCCCAAAAAAACAGAGGCATTTGCAGAAATGTATTTTCCTGAAATGGCGACATCAAAGGTATCCACACCGGGTGTTGGAGGTTCTCCTTCTTCCCCTTCCTCAATTATATTAAAGCCCGTGATAACCGCCGTTTGTGCTGCTATTTGCTGTAATGCCGCTTCGGCATTGATCAAACCACTGCCCGCTGTTTCAGGCGAACCGGCTGGAATTGCCGAAGTTTTGAAAAGTTCTATCAGCTGATCGGCGACCAAATTGGTGGTAACGCCAACCTCAACAGGCAAACTACCTTCGGGATACCAGAAAGGAAGTGCAGATTTCACCAAAGCGTAGGCCGCTGCAACATGCGGGGCAGCTGCAGAAGTACCAAAAAAGTTTGGTAAGACATCCTGATTTTCCGGATCGCTATCTTCTGTAAGAGGATCAAAAATGTCCTGACCCACAGAGAGTACTGTGGTATTGCCGCCATCCGGGGCAGCGATATCCACCATTATCATCTGATTGTTTGTAAGGGTCCCGGCAAAGGAAGAAAATGCCTGCGCAACCGGCGAAGATGCGTTCCTGTAATCAACCGCCCCAATGGTAATTGCCTCCGGGGTCATGGCATGTCCACTTACAGTAGGCGCCCCTCCATTGTATTCCGTGAATTGCAGACCGTTTGTGCCTGCATCTGAAGTGGTCCTGAATGCGATGTATCTTATAGGAACCGGACCCGGATCAGTTGGGCTGGTGATCAAAATATTGGCAGTACCGGTTCCGGTGGCCTGAAAGACCAAAACTTCAGCGGCATCCCCATCAAGATTGATCCTGTTGTTCCCCACGATAAAATTACCATCATCGTCTACCAGAAAAATATCGAGATCGGTTGTTGCTCCCTGACTATTATCCTGGGAAGCCAAAGGCTCAGCCCATTGCAATACAATCATATAGGTCCCGGGCACTACCGAGATTCCTTGAAAAATATCTTCTGACTCACCACTGCCTCCAAATACATGGGCTTTGGCAGTGTCCAGGGCCTCGATGTTAGTTACCGGGGAGTTCGTGGAAGCCGTAAACACGCCTTGATAGCCCCGATTCGCAAAATTTCCGGCTGAGGTAAAATAGGCATGGCCATCACTGCCAACACCACTGGTAAATTCCCGAATGGCTTCAGAAATTTGCCCTTCCCCGAAAAAGGGTTCGAAAGGGTAAGTGACATCATCAACAATCACGTCACATCCTGCAATAGCCAAATCTTCAATGGCCAAAACAAAGTCCCTGGGAGAAAGCACACCTGTACTAAATGCTAATTCCGCACCGGGAGCAACATCGTGTATTAGCTGCAGCATGGCACGGCCCTCATCTGAGGCGACGCCGTAGGGATAGTCTTTAAGCACGTCAACAGGCAAGGGAAAATCAGGATTACCAATTCCGGCAGTTCCCGGAAGATCTCTATTTCCCACATTTGCAGTGGCTCGGGATTGACCTTCGCTGGAAGGTTGCTTGTCATAACTATCGGAGATCACCCCGATTTTAACACCCTCGCCAGTAATGAAGTTAAGGGGTGTACCGTCTTCATTGCGTTCAAGGACATAAGATTCCCTGACCTGATCAGTAAACATGGCACCATCACCTTGTGAAGTTGTTATACCAACCTGACTGACAGGAGTATATAAAGGTCTGATAAAATTAATGTCATCAGGATAATCGTTTAACTCCAGGAGCCTGCTGATAGGGAAAAACACATCAAATGTGGCTAAGTCCCCATCGATGACTCTTTGAGGATCAACAACGAAATCAGACGACAAGGGATCATTTGAAAAGTATTGCCTGCCAAAAATATTTTCTAAAAGAGTTCTTACCTGGGTCTCCCTGCCCATTTTAGGAACAATTTCCAGGAGTACTTCTTCTTCGTTATTTATTTGATAAACGATATCAGAGGGTTCATCACCTGCATTATCTTCTGCCAGGGCTGTAAGTTCAAGACCCAAAGGTGTATCAGACTTTCCGCCTTGTTGCCCGTAAACAGGAATAATCACCGGAGGTTCCGGACACATGGCCGAATTGCTATCGGCTTTTGATTTTTTGATTTTGCCGCCTGGATTTTTAAGGGTCCACTGTACAAATTCCATGTCGTAAAAATCAACAAAAAAGGCGTTCTCCACTTCTCCCGGTTGGAAACGATTAAGCGCAAAAGTGGTTGTCTTCTTTTTGCCTCCTTGGCCATTTTTCTTGATGACCAATTTGCTTAAGCCTCTTGCAACAATGATCTCCTTGTTATTGGGGTTGTTGTAACTAAAGTTTACACGGTACATGCCATTGCCCATATCCTGAATACAGGAACTGATGGTGATATCCTTATTTTGATTCTTCTTGCCATTTCTCCCCTTTTTCTTTTGGGCATAGCCTATTGAAGAGATAGAACAAATCATAAGCACCATGATAATTTGCCGTAAATAACCAGAAAAAGAAGTCCGGAAAGAACCAGAGGTTGGTTGTTGAACTTTGGAATGTATTTTTAATAATGATAAAAGTTTCCCTTCACCAGATAGGTAATTAGTTTTCATTTAGTGCTCGGTTTGGTTATTCAATATAAATTGAAAATGTATTTTATAATGTTCATCTAATTCTGAAACCTATAGAGTCTATAATAGACCTTTGAAGGTTTAATGCACTTCAAAGAACCTATTTTTAAGCCAAAAAAATCACCAAAAAACAAAAGGGGGGAGTATTTACCTTTAAGGTAAATCAGATTAATATTCTTATTAAATGCAATAGTATAGACTGCCATAAAATACAGACAATATTAGTATCACAATTTCAGGCAAAATCCGGGGAGGACTATTGTTAGCCAAGATATTAATAAAATCAGATGATCTCACTTAATTCTTTTAAGAAGGGGATAAAATGCAGTATTTTTAGGATTATCTGCATAATTATGATTCATATCTGGTGATAAGCAAAAAATGGCTGGTGAATATTATGTTATTTGCATTTTTATACACTTATAAAAATCTTCGGATTTTCAGGAACCACACCCTGGCCGTTGGAATCATGCATCCACTTCCATTTAACCGTAAGGCAAAGGTATTATTAGGCAGACTATGGCCAAGATTACTCCCACATGAAATTATAAGTATCCCCTCCAGCTGAAAATTTTTCCAACGATAAAAGCAGCCATACAGTACATTCAGGGGATGGTAAAAAGGGACAGGGTTTCAGATTTACCCCGAAGCGCTATCTTTCCCAGGGAAGTGAGGTGTAATTTATCCTTTGGCAAATAGCCGATAAGGTTTTCAGAAATAAGTAAAGGTACCCCTAGCTCATTGCATTTACTTTGTATACGTGCCGTTGTGTTGAGCACATCACCAGAATAGACGATGTCTCTTTTTATGACTCCAACCTCCCCAACAGTGGCTCTCCCTACATGAAGACCTGCCTTAAAATAGGGGATGGCTCCATATTTTCGTTCATAAACCTGCTCCGATTCTTTTAGCAGCTTCTGTATATCCTGAAAACATTTAACACAATTCAAATCTTTTATACCATCCTCTATGTTCCAACTTATCACAATTTCATCCCCTACATACTGATAAACTTCCGCTTTGGTCGCCAATAATACAGGAGTAATGTCTTTAAATATTTGCTGTAAAAAGCGAAAATATTTTAGTTCTCCTAATTTTTCGGCAATCTGCGTAGAACTCTTTAAATCGAGAAACATAAAGATTCGCTCTTCACTTTTTGGTTCGAAGTATCTACCCGAGAGGAATTTCCTAAATACTCCCGGGCCGTATTTGTCATTTATGAAAAGGGTTATCAAAGTACCGATGAGAACCAAAAGCCAAAAGGGAAACATTCTAATAAATTCATGGGAAAAAAAATAGTTTTTTAGCCCGGTAGCATAGGCATCAGAGAATGATTTCTTTCCATCCCACATGGAGTCGATCACAAAATAGTTTTGAAGGAATGTCATCAAAAAGAAAAGGACTACATAGATTAACATGCCATATAAAAGGCCGCGGGAATAGGACCGGTTTCTGATCCAACTTTGGAGAAAAAAGACAACGATCAATCCACCGATAAATCCATTGAGCACAAATGCCAAGGAATTGATTAAGAAATAGGTCATAAAATTACCCGATGTACTCCATCGGTATTCAAATCCGTATTCGTTTAAGATTGATACTTCATACAATAACTGAATCATAGATATAAAGGTCCATGACAAAGTGATCCAAAGAACGGTTCTGAATTTTCTCTTTTGGTTGTATGAAAGTTTCATTCCGGCCTAAGTGTAATTGAAATTCGAATAGTCCATAGCAATAATCAATTGGTATATTAAGCCCTTTACAAAAAAGGGAAATTCTTTACCTGGATTTAAACTGCTTTAAAAATTCCTTCTTAAACAATAATTTTTCCATAAGCTCTAAGTATTTAAATATAAACAAAAAAATAGCGAGGTGATGTCCTCGCTATTTTCTAAACCACTTTCTATGGGCTTTTCCTTTATATCAAAATAGTTCTGCAGGCACTTATTTTAGTTTGAATTAATAACTTTACCCGAGCCTGAAATTTTGACTTCTACAGCTGGTGATCCTTTGTAAAAAACATCTCCACTGCCTTCAATAGCTACATTTAAGGTAGTTGTGGAGTTAACTTCACAATCCCCGCTACCAATTATTTTCGCATTACAATTTGACACTATAAATTGAAACCCTTCAAACTTTCCGGATCCTTCATTCTCAAGTGTCAAACTTTCAGCACTTCCTTCAATACTGATATTTCCGGTTCCGGAATTGTATACATTGAAGTTCCCGCTTTCGTCAACATTTGATATCATAATGTTACCTACACCAGTATTTTTAATTCCATTGATTCTTTCAGTAGTAATATTGGCTTTTAAATTTATATTTTTATAATTACGGTCATCTAAATACAGTCTAAGTTCATTATCCACTACTTCGGTTTGTACCCGGTGGATTAAATTGTCATCGGCAGTAATCTCAACAGATTGAAAATCACCTTGAGTAATAGTAACTTCGAAAACACCCTCACTACTGACTTTAGTGAATTCAGCAACATTTCTAAATTCTGAAATTGGTGTTCCAGAACCTACAATAGCATCTTTAGTACATGCTGTTATACTAAATAGTAAAATACTGATTGAAATAATAATAATACGCTTCATAATACTTTTGTTTTTTGATTGATTATGTAAAAGTACTTTAAAGGGTACGCCAAAACCATTGATCTAAATCAAGATTTCTTTGCTCGTAATCTGGAAAGGGTTTCTGGGGCTATATCTAAATAAGACGCAATGATATGATGTGGGATTCTGTTAAATAATCCCATGTTTGCATCAAAGAACTCTTTATACCTTGCTTCTGCACTTTGAGTAAGTAAGGCTATCTCTTTTTTATGCTTTTCCAAAATAAAATTCATTAGTAGTTTATTCCTTAAGTCGGCTAATTTTGGTTCGTCAACAAACAATTGTTCAATTTCATCAGAATTCCAATAAAAAAGTTCAGCCTTGGTCAAACACTGGCAATAGATATAGCTTGGTTCATTCTTAAAATAACTCACTATGGAACTATAAAAAAAGTCATTCTCTTTAGAAAGCCTAATTGTTTTTTCATTACCCTCCTGTGTAACTAAATAGTGCCGGACAACCCCCTGCTTAACAAAAAAAACTTTTCTGGACACCTGGCCTTCCTCAATCAGAAAGTCCTTTTTTTTGAAGTGCGTTAAAGTTCCTTTGCTTAATAAGAGGTCAAGTGCTTCTTGCATAAATAAATTTACGAAAATCCCGCTTTACAACAAATGATAAAATCATTCAACACCTATGTTGCTGAGCGCTTTCCATCCTTTCCTAAAACAAAAGACTGTAATTACTGAAATCAGAAGTAAGTCAAATTAATATTCTTCTTAAATGTAATAGTTTGACCTGCGATAGAAATTTATACAAAATAAACAATGCAAATAAAGGCAAAATCCGGGGAGGATTGAATTAGTTCAAGAGATTAATAAAATCCGATTATAATTACTAATTCTGTTCAGAAGGGGATGTAATGTCTTGTTTTTAGGGTAAATGACATTGTAATAAAACATTTTTGGCATAATGCAAAAAAATGGGTTTGAAAATTATGTTCTTTGCATTATTGCGACAATTAAAATTCTTACAGGCCTGCTTTAAATCACAAAAAAGGAGAAAAATAAAAAAACATGTTGAAGCTGTTAATTGCAAGTGACAAACATCTTCGCATTTTAAAATTACCATAGTCAATCCCGGATAGGGAACCAACTTTTAGAAAGTTATGAATTTTAGGAACACTTTTAAATGCTTTATACCTGTTATTAAAGGCTGCTATGTGAAGAAGTTAGGAATATTGAGATAATGATCAGTAATTAGTAATATTATATCTTTGAAAAGATTTGGAAAGAGCTCGATGAGGAAATTAATAATCCCCCTTTTACTGCAGTTTTGGTGCCTTCTCGGTAGCAGCCAGGTTTTTTTTGAGGAAAGCTTAACTGAATTGGTAAATGAAGAAGTGATTTACGGATCAATACCTTCTTTTCATGGACCGGGAATCTCTTTTATGGATTTTGATAATGACGGCTGGGACGATATTACTCTACCGGCCTCTGCGGACCAGGATTTTCAATTTCTACGGAATACCGGGGGGCAGTTTGAAATCATTGAACTACCCATTAGTAGCGAAGGAATATATACCCGCCAGGTTTTATGGGTGGATTTCGATAATGACGGTGACAATGATTTTTTCGCTACCAGTGAACAGGGCAGATGTTGGTTTTACAGGAATGATGGGGGTAATAATTTCACGGATATCCTCGCTTCTTCAGGAATCGCTACTCAAGTCTCCCAATACTGGGGAGTTTCCTGGGGAGATTATGATAATGATGGTGACCTTGATGTATTTCTCTCTGTAAGAGATCCAGAAAGGATAAATTATAATCTTCTTTACCGCAATGAAAGTGATGGCACGTTTACAGATGTTACGCTATCTGCTGGCCTGGCATCAATAGGTTATCTTACCCAAAGTGCGGCATTTATTGATTATGATAGAGATGGATTTCAGGACCTTTTTTTGGCTAATGACAAAGACGAATTACCTAATATCTTATATAGAAACAGAGGCAACGGAACCTTTCAGGATGTAAGTACTGCCTCTGGCATGGATCTCTTTATGGATGCCATGTCAACCACGGTAGAAGATTATAACAATGATGGATGGCTGGATATTTACGTCACCAACATTTACCCGCCAGCTTTATCTGGCAGCGTGCTGGGAAATGCATTTTTATTAAACAATGGAGATGGTACTTTTAGCAATATAGCACAGAACAATGGTACTCGTTATGATGGCTATGGTTGGGGCGCTGTCTTTTTAGATAGTGAGAATGATGGTGACCTCGATTTATTTGTGAGTAGCCAGCTAGATGGTTCTGATGGCAGGCCCCCATCTGCATATTATGAAAACAATGGCAACGGTAATTATACAATACCTTCCAATACAGGTTTTTTGAATAATACCAGAACTAGTCATGGAAATGCCATTGGAGATATACAGAACGATGGCTTACCTGATATTGCGGTGGTGAATATTGAGAATCAGCCTATAGACTTATGGGTAAACCAGACAGTGACACAAAATAACTGGCTAAAAATAAAACTTCAGGGTACTCAGAGCAACCGAATGGGTATTGGATCTTATATTGAAATAGGATTAGGAGAACAGGTATATTATAGATATACCATGTGCGGTGAAGGCTTTATCAGCCAGAACAGCCTTTCAGAATTTTTTGGCATAGGAGCGGCGACTGAGGTAGATTATGTAGAGGTTACCTGGCTAAGCGGCTTAAAAGATCGTTTTGAAAATGTAGCGTCCAACCAATTAATCACGCTAGTGGAAGGGTCCAGTCCAGTTGAAAACAATGGAAACCCAAATGGTGGGGGAAATGGCGGTGGAACTCTTAATCCGGATTGGTCCATTGCACGCCATTGGAATGAGGTATTATTAGATGGCATACGCCTGGATTTCGCCCGGCCTACAGTTCATGCCCGTAATCTTTTTCATAGTTCACTGGCCATGTATGATGCCTGGGCCTTGTTTGACGATACTGCTGAAACCGTATTCCTTGGAAAGACCTTCAACGACTTTTACTGTGGCTTTGAGGGAATACTACCCCCCGGGGACATAGAAGCTGCCAGGCATGAAGTATTAAGCTATGCTTTATATCGCCTGCTTTCACATAGATTCTCTGATTCTCCCAGAGCGGTCTATGCATTGCAAAAATTTAACGCATTGTTTACAGAATTAGGTTATGATCCCACCTTTAAAGAGATAGATTACTCGTCCGGGTCTTATGCAGCCTTAGGGAATTACCTGGCATCAAAACTGATAGAATTTGGCTATCAGGATGGAGCTAATGAAGAAAATGGATATGAAAATCAAGACTACAATCCGGTAAACAGTCCTCTTTCTTTGGAAAATTATGTCGATGTTGTTGAATTAAACGACCCTGACAGATGGCAACCCCTTGCCTTTGAAAGTTTTATAGATCAGAGTGGAAATTTAATTGAAGGGGCCGTCCCTGAATTTTTAAGCCCGGAATGGGGGAAAGTTACTCCGTTTGCACTCAAATCTTCAGATTTGGAGATTTTAAACAATGGTTTTGATAGTTATATCTACAATAATCCGGGAGTTCCTCCGGGAATCAGTAATTCCTCTGAAAATGGCTTTACCGATCCTTACAAATGGCATTTTGCATTGGTCGCGTCCTGGTCTTCCCATTTGGACCCTAACGACCCCACTTTAATAGATATTTCACCAGGAGCTCTGGGCAATGTGGATATTGCCTTGTACCCTGAAACATTTGAGGAATATCAGTCTTTTTATGACTTTATGGAAGGAGGTGATATTGGTACGGGGCATGATTTAAATCCCACAACACAAGCACCTTATGTACCGCAGCTGGTTAAAAGAGCCGATTACGCCAGGGTACTTGCAGAATTTTGGGCAGATGGCCCGGATTCAGAAACTCCTCCCGGACATTGGTTCACGATTTTAAATTATGTAAGCGATCATCCGGAAACAGTAAAACAGTTTGGGGGCGAAGGATCAGTGGTTAGTGATTTAGAGTGGGATGTAAAGTCTTATTTAGCACTTGGAGGCGCAATGCACGATGCTGCTGTAAACGCTTGGGGAATTAAAGGTTATTATGATTATATCCGGCCAATTTCAGCTATTCGCTACATGGCTTCTAATGGTCAAAGCACTAATGCCTCACAGCCAGGTTATCATCCACAAGGCTTGCCCCTTATTCCCGGGAGAATTGAATTGATTGAAAGTGGCGATCCCCTGGCGGGAGTTGGAGATGTTAACGTGGGAAAAATTAAAATATACGCATGGAAAGGGCCAGATTTCATTAATAACGCGTCTACAGATATCGCAGGAGTTGACTGGATCCTGGGAACGCGCTGGTGGCCTTATCAGCGCCCTACATTCGTAACACCACCTTTTGCAGGTTACCTTTCCGGGCATTCCACTTTTTCGCGTGCCGCCGCAGAGGTACTTACCCTGCTTACGGGTGATCCCTATTTTCCGGGAGGCCTGGGAATCTTTGATATTGAACAGAATAATTTTTTAGTTTTTGAAAATGGCCCCAGTGAAAACTTAACCTTGCAATGGGCTACTTATAGAGATGCCTCGGACCAGACCAGTCTATCGCGTATTTGGGGAGGTATTCACCCTCCTATAGATGACATTCCGGGGCGCAAAATTGGCGATAAAATTGGTAAGGAATCATTTGGTTTGGCTCAGGAATATTTTGAGGGCCTGGTTAATTTGAAACCGGATAATTTTCTTGTTAAGACTATTGGCGAAAGTTGCCTGGATCTAAATGATGGGGCGATTTCTATTGATGCTAAAGAGTATTACAATTATGTCGCTCTGATTAATGGTCAGGAATACTTTTTTAACCGGGAAATTATAATTGAAAATCTTGCACCTGGGATGTATACCATGTGTTTAAGAGTTGAAAATGAGCCTACATTTGAACAGTGTTATGACTTAAACATCCCGGAAGTACAACCATTAGATGTTACGGCAAAGACAGAATTTCAGGGATTATCCTCTAAAACCTATTTCGACATTGATACAGGTACCCCGCCTTTTGTGTTGACTGTGAATAATGAGGTAAAAGGGACATTTGAAAATAAACAATTTAGTATCCCTGTGAATAATGGCGATCTCGTAAGTTTAAAATCCAGTCTTCCCTGTGAAGGTGAATATTTGGAATTAATATCTTTTACGGACAAAATAATAGCATATCCCAACCCAACATCTAAATATCTAAATCTACCGGGGATTTCAGATAAAAGTTTTATTGAAGTATATACTATTGCAGGACAATTGGTTAAACAATTTAAGGGTAAAAACCCTCTGGACCTGTCTTTCCTAAGCAATGGAGTTTATTTTATTAAAATTAGGGATGGAGAATCCACTTCCCAGTTTAAAGTAATTGTTTCCAATTAATCCAAATAGTTAAGCATTCCCAAACAAAAAATTCTATTACTTGCGTAATGGACTTTCTGCTTTAAGTGATCGCGACAGGATTATTAAAAAATGATCCTGAAAACCCTCCCGGCTGCAATTAAGAAACCAGATAGCTATCGCTATCGTGTTTTGCATTTCCAGACCGTTCTGAAAGCCAATCGCTTTCATCCTATCCGGAAACACAAAACCACGCTTCGCGCGTGGTTTCTTGAATGATGTGATCGCGACAGGATTCGAACCTGTGACCGTCTGCTTAGAAGGCAGATGCTCTATCCAGCTGAGCTACGCGACCTTGTTGCCGGGCAAAGCGCCTCTCCGCCGTAACCATCAAAGACTTGGCAAGGGTGGAGGTGGAGGAAGCTATGCTACCCTACAAAACACATAATTATTTTGCGGGGCAAATATACTAATGTATTGTTTAGAATAAAACTTATTGCCAGCAATATTTAACGAATACAAAAAGGCATAATAGCTGTTTATCTATAAACCTATTGCAAAAAGATCTGCGAAAAATATATTATGAACGACAAAACTAATTGCTCAATCCCGGCATTTATAAGCAAAAGTAACTGGAATAGGAGATTGCCTTTTAATTGAGGTCGGAATTAGAGCATATTTGGATTGCAATCTATAATGCTTTGTACCATAGAAATCTCCAGATTTTGGTTTTTTGTTATAGAAATAAATTACATTTATCTCCTGGATTTAGAACTTTTATTTTTACACAATTCCGTTCTCTTTCTAAAGCATGAGAATTGATTTTTATGCGTGTTTTCAGAAATATCTGATTTTACATAATGCAAGATAAAATTATTAAGTACCGCTCTTTCATTGTGATAACGGCTATCGTTATTACACTACTTTCCTTACTGCTTATTCCGAGGCTACAAGTAAATTCTAATGTAGATGATTATGTCCCCGATACCATAAAAAACAAAGTTTACCTAAAGGAACTGGACAGTATTTTTGGAGGAAGTGAGATGATCTTGCTAATGCTGCATTCGGAAGATGTTGTTAATGAAGCTACCTTAATAAGACTTGAATCACTTGCAACCGAATTAAGTGAACTGGAAGGTTTAGATCGTATAATTTCTCCTTTTAGTGCACAGGAAATTTCTATTGACGACGGATTAATGTCAATGACCCCATTCTTTGAGGAAATTCCGGATAATCAGGACGGTTTTGAATTATTAAAACAAAGAATTACCGCCAACAGCATGACCAACCGCTTCTTTTCAGAAGATTTTACCCTTGTTTCTTTGGTGCTCATAAAAAACACCAAAACTCCCGATATAATTATAGATGAAATTAAGGGAATAGCAGCAAATCATCCGGGACCGGAAGAAGTCCTATTGGGGGGGTTACCCTTTATCCGATATTCTATTGAGGGAAATATATTAAATGACCTGATCGTGCTATTACCAATTGCTATGTTCCTCATGGTATTTATGTTATACTTTTCATTTCGCGAATGGAAAGGGGTGTTTATGCCTTTTCTGATCGTGCTTATGAGCATTATTCTCTCTTTTGGATTGATGGCTTTCTTAGGATGGAAGATTTCGCTTTTCAGTATTTTAATGCCCATCATGATCATCGCAATTGCCAATGATTATGGGATTCACCTGATAGCACATTATCAGGAGTTGGCACGCAGCGATATATCGCTTTCAATGAAACAAATTTGTAAGCAAATTTACAATGACCTTAAAAAACCGATTTTTATCACAGGTATAACCACTATTGGTGGAATACTGGGGCTGCTAAGCCATACCATGATGCCTGCCGCGGAATTAGGTGTACTTACTGCTATTGGAATCGGGTTTGCTTTACTATTGAGTCTTTGGTTCCTGCCAGCAATGCTCTCATTTTTTAGACCAAAACGCAGGGATACAGGAACGGAACAGAAAAAGGCACCCATCCTGGATAGATGGCTGCGTAATATGGGGAATTGGGTGACCTTACATCCAAAAAAAATTATTACAATTTCAGTGATTGCATCGGTGATCGGGGTGGTTGGGATATTTTTTCTAAAAGTTGACACGAATGTTGAAAGTTATTTTTCTGCAAAGTCCGAAGTAGGCCGTTCTACAAAATTGATCAACGAAAAATTTGGGGGCTCACAGTTTATCTCCGTTCTTTTTTCAGGTGATGTGCTCTCTCCTGAGGTGATGAAAAGGATGGAGGGCTACGAAAAGGAAATAATAAAAGACCCGGCTGTTGGCCTCGTAAGTTCTCCGGTTTCGCTGGTAAAAGAGTTGAGCAAAGGATTTTATGAGCAAGAGGAGGAGGGGTATGATGAAATTCCGGCAACATCAGATGAGATATACCAGTTAATCGAGATTTTTTCACTGGGTGGGAATGAAGATGATATTTCTCAATTTCTGGATTATAACTATGAAAATGCAAGGATATTAATTAGTCTTAAGGACGGGAGTAATAGTGCTAATAAAAGAGTGCTTGAAAAGATTAATAGCCTTACAAAAGATGATCCCAATGTTCAATTTGCTGCCGGGGCCGGACTTACAGAAATTGAACTGGCAGATATGGTCGTTTGGGGCCAGATTAAATCGTTACTATTTGCCCTGGCCGTGGTTTTTATCATTTTGAGTTTTGTGTTTCATTCCCCCAGGGCAGGATTGCTCTCCACTTTACCCATTACCATTGCTATTGTGGTACTTTTTGGATTAATGGGGATATTTGGAATAGCTTTAGACATTGCTACCGCCTTATTATCTTCAATAATGATTGGAGTAGGGGTGGACTATACCATTCACTTTTTATGGCGCTTTAAGACAGAACGATCTAAAGGTCATGATCATAAAAAAGCCGTGGGCATAACACTTAAAACATCGGGCAGGGGAATTATCATTAATGCGCTTTCTGTTATAGTGGGCTTTATGCCACTTATTTTATCCAATTTTACTCCTTTAAAGTTTTTTGGTGCCTTGATTGTTATCTCCATAACCACTTGTCTGATTAGTTCACTTTTTTTGGTTCCCGCTATCGTAATTTTAACAAAACCCAGATTTCTGAAATAATATTTGCATTACTTAAATGAGTATCACGATTGGTAAATAATAACCTCATTATCATGTTTGGATTACTACTATTATACAACTTTTGTGTAATGCCTGTGTTTTAAATTGAGAGTATCTTTATTGAATAATTAATAGGTTCATACCATAGCTGTATGCTGATATCGGGATATACTACTTTTCTAAATAATAATGGGAAGAGTACTAATTTTCTTTAAAAAATTGGTAATATTGCTCTCTATGTTAAAGCTTAAACTATCAGTATGTTTCTTAGCATTTTGTTTGCCCATTCTGGGTCAGAATAATGCTGCTGAAATTTTTGGAAAAGCGGCAGATCAGCTTTTGACTGAAAATTTAGAACTATCGTTGGAGATAAAGGAAATAGCAAGTAATGGGAAGTCGAAAGACAAGAAATACGATGTTCTTATTGGCAAATCTGAAGGGGTAGAAAGGACAAAAACCGTAGTTCAATATCCTGATAAGTTAAAAGGAATAACGATTGTTATAACAGATTATCCCGAAGAAACGGGTTTAATTGAAATATTTACACCGGCAAATGGAAAAATCAGAAAGATGAAGGCAACCTCCAAAAATATGGAGTTGGTTAATTCTGGCGTGTCTATTTCTAATTATACGTCTAAGGATCGCTCCCAATTGAGTTTCGATTTCAAAGGAACTGAAGAATTTGAGGGCAAATCCTGTTATAAATTGCAGGTGATTGATATTTTGGACCTTGAAAATGGCCAAACAGAGTATTTAATAGAAAAAAATACATATCGAATATTAAAAATTACAGCCTTCAATGAAGACGGAACAGAAAAAAGTATTACAACCTATTCCGATTTTCAGGCAATCGGGCAATTAAAAGGAAAAATACAACCCATGTTTATGGTAAATAAGGACCTTAAAAAAGCCAAGCACAATGAAATTAAAGTTTTGAAAATTAATGCCAGGCCCGATTTAAAGGAAGAAAATTTTAGTATTGAACCAGTTATCAACTAAATAGAAATAGGCTTAGGCCACGAGAAACAACGTATCATGTCAATAAAGAAATCTATTTTAAAACCGGAGGAGATGGCCGCGCTTTTAAAGCTGAAATTTGGGGGTAAGAAAATCATTGGTCAACATAAAAATGGCAATAAAATAAAGGATAGCAACCTTGCCTATTGCTATAATAAACTAGATAAAGTATCAAGATCATTTGCCGCGGTTATTCGCCAATTGCCGGATGAGGTAAGGGACGTTGTTTGTCTTTTTTATCTAATCTTAAGAGCGCTTGACTCCATAGAGGATGACATGGATTTGAATCAGGATGCTAAAATTAATCTGCTTCGTGAGTTTTATGCAAAAAACTTTGAACAGGGGTGGAAACTTTCCAATGTAGGAGATAAAGAAGAATATCTGGATCTGCTCGCCAATTATGATAAGGTAATAGAGGCATTTTTAGTACTGGATGTAAAATACCAAAACATTATAACGGATATCTGCCAAAAAATGGGTGCAGGAATGGCAGATTTTGCAGAGACTGAGATTACCACTTTGGAAGACTACAATCTTTACTGCCATTATGTTGCGGGATTGGTTGGAATTGGGTTATCAGAACTTTTTGCAGCTTCAGAAATAGAGAGCAAAGAATTGGAATCTCAGAAAATGCTATCAAATTCTATGGGCCTCTTTTTACAGAAAACGAATATTATCAGGGATTATAAAGAAGATCTGGACGAAAATAGAATCTTTTGGCCAGAAGAGGTATGGTCCATATACAGTCCGAAAATTGAAAGTTTTTCATTAAACCCTGGTAAATTAGAATCTGTCTCATGTCTTAATCATATGGTAAATGATGCGCTTTCTCATGCCACAGACTGCCTTAATTATTTAAAAATATTAAGAAACGAACGTGTATTCAGGTTCTGTGCAATACCACAGGTAATGGCTATAGCAACACTAGCTGAAGTTTATAACAATCAGAATGTTTTTACAGAAAATGTAAAAATCAGAAAGGGACTTGCAGCAAAACTTATTCTTAGTTCCGGTTCTCTTGAAGAAGTGGTTAAAATTTACAAAAAAATGGCATCTGTGATTGCCAAAAAAATTGCACATGGAACTCCGAATGCTGAAGAGACGTCAGAATTAATAGAGAAAATCAATATCTTTTGTGAGTTGGCTTTGGCTGAAGGCTATAAATCACATGAAATTGCTTAAAGTGATACTAAATTTCATCATTGAAATTTAAGCTGAATTTCTAAAATCAGACTTTTTGGATTTAATTTTAAATCTGATATACTGTCCAAGTATAAATAAGAAATCCTTTAGAGGTATCATTTTATAAGTTTCTTTAAAAGGGATCACGCCATTTAATTTAAGATTTGCTCTTTTGATCCAGTCAAGAGTCATTTCATTTCGCATCCAGTATTTACTGTCTTCACCCATCGCATTTAACCACTTAACGCCCCCATCCCATTTACCCGGGCTTCGAATAAAATAGAGGGAAAAAGCTCCAATTATTTTCTGAAAATTAATCGTTTCCGGGTCCTTTAGAGCATAGGCTACTCTTTGCAACGACTTTTCATCCAGAGATTTTGTTTTCATAACTTCCCGAATACCATCTGAGAATGCCCGGTGTTTCATTAATATTTCATTGAAACCCATTCCGCAACCATCTGGGTTGAGCATTCCGGAAGATCCAAAAAAGATAACCTTGTCCAGTGCATATTTCTTCAATGTTCCGGAAACAATAGTCCCTTCCAGTATACTAATTTGTTTTGCGTTTGGCTGGAATTCATTTATGAATCTTTCAAATTTCTCCTTGAGTTCCTTCGGGTTACCAAAAGTGTTTTTCTGTCCTTTGAACGCATATATATTGGTTTCATTTTCATTATGAGGGTGAATACCGATATAGGTATTCTCCTCATCATTCAGAGGCAGATATTCCAGCTGCAATGGGTTGTCAAGAACTACATTACTCATTTTGGCTCCATAAATTACCCATGCATCTTTCCTTTTTACAAGCTTATTCTTTTGCAGGATAGAAGAATTTATTCCCATGGAATCAATTAGCAGACTGGCTCTATAGTTACCCAAATTAGTTTCAACTACAATTTCATTGTCAAGGTGATAATACGCTATAAAGGCTTCGTGTTTAACCACTGCTCCATTGGATTTGGCCCGTTCCATCCAAATCTCCAGGACTTTTTGCTGATCAAACACCACGCACTCGTCTTTCATAAAATGTTCGACCGTTGGGGCAGTAAACTTTATGTATTTTGTGCGAACAGCAATAGCATCTTCTAATTCATATTTAACAGCCCTGTCCTCGTAGCTATACCAGGTAGTTTGCGTGGTACCGGGTTTTTTCTTTTCCAGGATAAGGATTTTGAAGTCTTTACTTAATTCTGCCGCCGCAGACATGCCCGCAGGCCCACCGCCAGCTATGATAATATCATAAAAATCCATTAAAGTATTTAACGGTTTAATGCTACCGCAAA
>NZ_JBATKE010000163.1:0-4383 GCF_049669105.1 Eudoraea sp. | reverse complement strand
CAGAAAAAAGCAAATTGCGGATAAGGAGTAGGCAGTTGCGTAATATATTTAATCTTTACATATTTCCCCTTGTATGCCGGTGGTGGGGTATGCTCTATTATGGGCAGCAGCACATCATTAAGTTTTCTGGTAGGAATTCGTTTAGAGCGGTTTTTATAGACTTCTACAGCCGTTTCTATGGCCTTAAAAATACGCTGTTTGGTATGAACCGACATAAAAAGGATAGGAACATCCGTGAAGGGTTCTATAGCCTGTTTAATTTTTTGGGTGTATAGTTTTACTGCATGAGTATCCTTCTCTACCAAATCCCATTTGTTTACCAGGATTACTATTCCCTTATTATTGCGCTGTGCTAACCAGAAAATATTTTCTACCTGTCCGTCGAATCCACGGGTAGCATCTAACAAAAGTAAACAAACATCACAGTGCTCAATGGCTCTCACAGAACGCATGACGGAATAAAATTCCAGGTCCTCTTTTACCTTCGCTTTCCGGCGAATACCTGCGGTATCTACCAAATTAAACTCAAAACCAAAACGGTTGTACTTGGTATCTATACTATCACGTGTGGTACCTGCAATATCTGTGACAATATATCTTTCCTCACCAATTAATGCATTGATAAAAGAAGATTTCCCCGCATTGGGTCTCCCAACTACCGCGAACCTGGGTAGTTCATCTTCAACTTCTTCACTTTCTGGCAATACCTCAACCAGGGCGTCCAGTAATTCTCCGGTACCGCTGCCGTTAATACTGGAAAGCGTGTAATAATCTCCTAACCCAAGTGCATAAAACTCAACTGCATCCTCTGCCCTTTTCGCGTTATCTACTTTATTAACAGCCAAAAAAACAGGCTTTTTGGCACGGCGCAATAAATTAGCTACATCCTCATCCATACCGGTAATACCGGTTTCTACATCTACCATAAAAATTATCGCATCTGATTCTTCAATGGCCAGTTTTACCTGTTTATCTATTTCCTGCTCAAAGATATCATCACTCCCCAGAACGTAGCCTCCGGTATCTATTAATGAGAATTCCTTACCGTTCCAGTCGCTCTTGCCATAATGCCTGTCACGAGTTACCCCACTCACGGCATCTACAATGGCTTCACGTCTTTGTATTAAACGATTAAAGAATGTAGATTTTCCAACATTCGGCCTTCCCACTATGGCTACAATAGCGCCCATACTTGCAAATTAGGCCGCAAAGTTAGTGTTAAAGAAACTAGATAAAAAATAAAAGATAGGGCATCGGGCCATGATCTGGTATATTTAGATAACTCTGAGATGGATGTTTCAAAAGAAATGGGTATCTTTTATGAGCAAACAAAACCAGGCATGAAAGCATTACCTAATGACATTGTTCTAAGGCCAAGGTTCCAGCTGGAGCTTCCACAGCCAAAGGAAAGTGTACTGGAGTCTTTTGAAAATAAAAAGAAGGAACCTTTCCTGATAAATCGAATAGATGATCATGTCTTTATAAAGTTCCAAAAAAAAGATGTTCATTTTTGGTCACCCCAACTACATTTGGAAATTAACGAAATAGACCCTGAAAAATCTAAGGTTTATGGCCTGTTCGGTCCCAACCCTACCCTATGGACATTTTTTATGTTTTTACATTTTGGGGTGGGAACTTTTTTTATAATCTTCGGAATTTGGGCCTATTCAAGTGCTTCATTAGGTAAATCATACGGCCTGCAACTTGGAGCGATGATTTTTATGGTCCTAATATGGTTTGTTTTATATGCTTTTGGCAGAGCGGGAAGAAGAAAAGGGAAACCACAAATGAATCAATTGTTCCATTTTATGAGAGAGGTTTTACATTTAAGCTGACTTATTTCTGATCATACCCAAACCTGCGAAGTTGATTCGGGTTGCTTCGCCAGTTTTTGTTGACTTTTACATAGAGTTCAATATACACCTGCTTGTCAAAGAATTTTTCCAGGTCTTTTCTGGCAGCTACGCCTACCCTTTTCAATGCAGAACCCTTATGTCCGATAATTATGCCCTTTTGAGAATCGCGCTCAACCATAATAACCGATCTAATCCGGATTATCTTTTCATCCTCCAAAAATTCTTCCGTTTCAATTTCAACGGAATATGGAATCTCCTTTTTATAGTGTTCAAGAATTTTTTCACGGATGATTTCGTTCACAAAAAAACGCTCCGGTTTATCTGTTAACTGGTCCTTTGGAAAATAAGGAGGTGCTTCCGGTAATAATTCCAAAATACGATCAAATACTTCCTTAACATTGAAATTTTTCAGGGCCGAAATAGGATGAATTTCCGCTGTAGGGAGTTGTTCCTGCCAATATTGTGTTTGCTCCTCCAGCGTTTGTTGATCTGAAGCATCAATTTTATTAAGTAATAGTAGTACGGGGATCTTGCTTTCTTTAAGTCTTTCAAGAAAAGAGGCGTCCTTTAATGCTTTCTCACCAATCTCCACCATGTAAATAAGAATATCCGCGTCTTCAAAGGCAGATTTTACAAATTTCATCATGGAATCCTGCAATTCGTAGGCAGGTTTAATAATGCCTGGTGTATCTGAAAGAATTAGCTGGAAATCCTCGCCGTTTACAATACCCAGGATCCGATGTCTTGTGGTCTGCGCCTTTGCCGTGATTATTGAAAGCTTCTCCCCAATAAAAGCATTCATAAGGGTTGATTTTCCCACATTGGGATTTCCTATGATATTCACATAACCTGCTTTGTGAGCCATTATACTTTGATTTTTGAAAAATAGGTTTTCATCGCAATATTTACTCTTGGCGACAAATATAGTACTGCAATCATATTGGGAATTACCATGAGTGCAAAAGACAGGTCAATTAAATTTACCACAAGATCTACAGAAGCCACCGCTGCAAAAGTAATACTCCCTACATAAATATAATTATAAAGCTTTCCTACTTTAACATTGGTTAAAAATGAAAGGCATTTGGTGCCGTAGTAAGAATAAGTGAACAAGGTTGAAAGTGCAAACGCAGAAACTATGATCATTAAAAGCACGTCGCCATAGCCAAAGAGTGACTTCTTAAACGCGATTAGGGTCATGACAATTCCATTACTCTCAGCATCTAAATAGGCTCCACTCAGAATAATAACCACTGCGGTTAAGGTACACACTACAATGGTATCTATAAACGGGCCCAACATGGCAACCAAGCCTTCCTGTATCGGTTCTGTTGTTTTGGACTGCCCATGGTACATCGGCGCATTCCCAACCCCCGATTCGTTGGAAAAAACCGCTCGTCTTATCCCTATAATAATCAGACCCCATAGGCCTCCCTGCACTGCCGTTTTAAAATTGAATGCTTCTTCCAGAATTAACTTTAAAGAGGGCCAAACCTGCCCGGCATTCATCGCCATGATAATTATAACAGCCACTAAATATAAAAGGACCATAAAGGGAACAATTGCCGTAGCGACCTTAGCAATTTTTTTAAGGCCTCCGAAAATAACGAATGAAGTTATTACACTTAGTACAATACCAATTCCCAATTTCCAATTGAAATCGCCAAAAACGGCAATGGTTTCGTTAGGGTTAATCACGCCCATTAATGTTTGAGTAAACTGATTTGTAGTAAAGGCGGGGAGCACTCCAAAAAGACCCGCAATACAAAAGAAAACAGCTAATGGTCTGGCTTTTTTTCCCATTCCCATGGTAATATAATACATAGGCCCCCCTTGTAAGTTTCCCTCACTATCCTTATCACGGAACATAATGGCAAGACTGCAGGAATAGAACTTTATACATATTCCTACCAGGGCCGTCATCCAAATCCAAAAAACAACCCCGGGCCCACCGAGGTAAATGGCAATGGCTACACCAGAAATATTTCCCAGGCCAACGGTAGCTGCAACAGCAGAAGACAATGCCTGCAGATGACTAACCTCACCAGGATCATCGGGATTATCATATTTGCCGGAGGTTATTAAAATGGCATGTTTAAAATAGCGATATGGAAGTAATTTGGAGTAAGCAACCAGATAAAGGCCTCCTCCAACTATTAAAAAGAGCATTACCCATTCTGTATAAGGAAGTACAGCCGCTAAAAAGTCATTAAACATCTTCATAAACAATCTAAAGCTCCGAAGTTATGGAATTTAACCTTTTTGGGGGCTTGGTTAGGATAAATAATTACAGCACTAAGTTTTGATATAACTAAAAAAGCATCGTATATTTGCCGTCCACATCGCGGGGTAGAGCAGTATCCTTCGATTCCTCAGGACAGGGTACCTACTCGTACTTGGGAAAAGAACAAAAAACACTGCCAATAAAAATATTGAAAGTTCACATCGCGGGGTAGAGCAGTAGGTAGCTCGTCGGGCTCATAACCCGAAGGTCGCTGGTTCGAGTCCAGTCCCCGCTACAAAGAAA
>NZ_JBATKE010000162.1:0-1787 GCF_049669105.1 Eudoraea sp. | reverse complement strand
ATCTGTCGGGAGTTACGCACGGGTTGTGCGGTCAAAACATCCATATCTATCATTTTAACAATGAGACCAAACTCATCGCCTTCCATCGTTCGGACAAACAAGGCCCGAAAGATAGCGTCGTTGTGGTGGCTAATATGATGAATCAAAATCGCGACGGCTATGTCATCGGTTTTCCACGGGCCGGATTGTGGAAAACGCGTTTTAACAGTGACTCTTATAATTACGGCCCAAATTTTGCCAATCATCCCACCCCTGACGTCGAGGCCCATGAGGAAAAAATCGATGGGCTGCCCTGCTCCGGTGAAATCGGCATTGGGCCATACACAGTGGTAATTTTTTCACAGGATGAATAGGAGGACGTATGATGTCAATAAATTCTTGTGCCGACAGATGGATCGAAAACAGCCCGAAAGGCAGCCAGGTATGCCATTGACCTCGCAAAACAATTAAAGTGCTCGATAATTGTCGGGGTTTTAGAGCTTCGGTAAGAAATAATTGCCCATCTTGCTTGCCTTTTAACCCGACTGCCGCAAGTTATGACCTCGGCGAACGATTCCTCATTTTCATAACACACCTCAAATATTATTAAAATTGTTTATTGATCGTTCCTAATACACATTGTATGGTTCTTATTAACCAATCAAGGAACATGATGCGGCTTTGGATCTTCTTGTTATCTTTTTTAAACAAATTCGCAAAACGATCACATTACAGTGCCGACTTTCCCAATGAACAGCAAGCAACCCCCTGGAAAAATCGAACAAAAATTTAAGAAGTTTGGGGACGATAAAGGAAAGCTGCAATCCTTTATTGAAGTATTTGACAATATCCTGGGTTCGATTCGTGAACCTCTAGTGGTGCTTGATTCTGACTTGAAGGTTGTAAAAGCCAATCATTCCTTTTACCAAACCTTCAAGGTCAAGCCTGACGAGACCGAAGGAATCTTAATATACGATCTTGGCAACCGTCAATGGAACATTCCCAAGCTCAGGGAATTGCTTGAAGAGATCCTACCTCAAAACACCATATTTAATGACTTCGAGGTAGAACATCACTTTGAGACCATCGGCCGAAAGATAATGCATCTGAATGCCAGACGGATCTACAGAGAGGTAAACCAAACCCAGCTGATCCTTTTGGCCATCGAGGATGTGACTGAGCGTGAACATTACAAAAGAAATCTTGAGGAAATTGTCGAAAAGCGAACGGCCGAACTTGTCCTCGCAAGAAAAGAGGCGGAAGAAAGCAAAGATCTGTCTGAAACCGCCCTTTCTGAAACGAGAAAGTTAAAAGAACAACTCGAAGCTGAGAGAGCTTATCTTCAGGAAGAAATCAAACTGGAGTACAACCACGAGAACATAATCGGCAAAAGTGATGCCATCAATTACGTGTTTTACAAGGTTGAACAAATTGCCGGCACGGATACAAATGTCCTGGTTCTCGGTGAAACCGGCACCGGCAAAGAGCTGGTGGCGCGAGCGATTCACAACTTGAGCCTGCGTAAGGATCGCGCATTGGTTAAAATGAATTGTGCCGCGCTGCCTTCAAACCTTATCGAAAGCGAACTCTTCGGCCATGAGAAAGGTGCTTTCACCGGTGCTCATTCCAGGCGTCTGGGACGATTTGAGATTGCCGACGGCGCTACCCTGTTTTTGGATGAGATCGGCGAACTGCCGTTGGAATTGCAGCCCAAGTTGCTCCAGGTGATACAGACCGGTGAGTTTGAACGCTTGGGCAGTTCTGTGACGATAAAAGTCGATGTTCGAATTATTGCCGCTACCAATCGC
>NZ_JBATKE010000161.1:0-35530 GCF_049669105.1 Eudoraea sp. | reverse complement strand
ATTGTGTGCAGTTTCCGTATAGCTGAGCTATTTTACCATAATATCAGATATGACAGCCTTTAGGCTCATATCGATAGATATTATGTAAAAGGAAACCAACATGCTATTCTATTATTGGTAATCCATTAGAAAGCCATAATTCTATATTATATAAAATATCCCAAATAATCTACAAGGAATTTCATTTCATGCGATTCTCATGAATTAAACATTCCAGGCCATCGCTGCATCTCGCCAATAAATTCAATCAGCCACTGGCTAATTTCATTTATTGCGTGTCCCATAATTTGCCGTTATGTAAAATAGCAGCTGCCTCCCGATAGCTATCGGGACGCTCGATTGCTTTTTCAACACAAATGCGTAGCATTCATGAGCACCTTTAAAAAACAATAAACATCAGCGAATAATTTCCAACAACTTAGCCAACGCCATTTAAAAGCTAGCCTTTTAGATTTGTTTAAAATTTGAGTACAAGTTACATAACGCAGTAAATTATAGAACATTTTATAATATTCGTTTCTATATTCACTCAAAAAACAGCTTCAATTAATTGTCGATAGATTTCCAAACAGACGCCATTTCAGTAACGCGTTTATTTAATATGCCCGATGCTTCTTGAGTTTTTTTAGTTGGTTTTGCATCAGTATTCTGCAATACATTCAACAGATAGAGTAATTTAGATTGGAGGCCAACAATCGTTTCTTTTTCCAGATCCGATTCATAAATACTTTCGTAAAGAACATCGCCATTATTTGGAGCTCCTTTACCTCTAAACTCTAAAAGTGCCTCTTGTTCGTTACTTTTTGCAGTCAGCATTTTGTCAATAGATTCTCTGATTAGTTGCAGTGTCTCATAATTCGTATAGCACTGCATAGACAGGTCAGTTTGTAAGGTAATAGCCTCATTATTTACCTCAGAACGAGGATCTAATTTAACTGTCAAGCTTCTTTCTGTGATATTACCATTTACTTTTAGTTGTATCTTGTATTCTCCAGGAGCTACAAAAGGGCCTACCGGACCACTTTCTGTATTGTATTGAACCGCCGCAATGGCATAGCCTCTGTTAGCGCCCCTTGGTTCTTTGTAACGTAAATTCCATACAAAACGTTGATGACCTGATTCACCTGACAACCCTTGAAATGGTCGCTTCCAATACGTTGGATGTTGCATTTTTGTAGAATCTAAAACTTCCTCAAGATCGTCACTTGAAAAGCTATTGACCATAGTCCCTTTTTGATCAAAAATTTTGAGTTCTACTTTATTTGCATTTGTGCCTAAATAATAATCGATTATGGCACCATCTGGAGGATTTTGCCCGGTTGGTTCTTCTGGTGGTAACGGTGTGTCGCTAAACATATTAAAACGAACACGATAAGCATCGCTAGGCTCAAATAAATGGACACGTTTCGTAGTCAGACTTGCCAACTCCCTCAAAGGACTAAAATCATCTAAAATCCAAATAGAACGTCCATGTGTACCAATAACTAAATCACTATCATGAATTACCAAATCTCGTATAGATGATGCTGGCATATTCATTCTGAGGGATTGCCAGGATTCACCATCATTTGATGAAAAATAAACTTCACGCTCAGTTCCAGCAAACAGCAATCCCTTTTGCAGAGGGTCTTCACGCACCGTGTTCACAGGACCAGAAGGGTTCATTCCTGAAACTACTTCTTGCCATGTTTTTCCGAAATCATGTGTTTTGTAAATATGTGGCTGCATGTCATCTTTTCTAATGGCATTTACGGCAACATAAGCTGTTCCTTTATTAAAATGACTTGCATCAATTTGTGAAATTTTATCCCATGAAGTAATTGTTGAAGGTGTTACATCTTTCCATGTTTTTCCACCATCAAGCGTAACATTCACCAGGCCATCGTCTGTTCCTGCCCAAATAATATTTTTATCAAGAGGCGAAGGTCCTATTGCGTAAACTATAGCACGTTGTGGCATAGTTTTCATAGCAACAGTTTTGTAATCACCAACACTAGATGACACTTCTGGTTGTTTTCTTGTTAGGTCTTCACTGATTTGTTCCCAACTTTGCCCTCCATCATGAGTTTTCCAAACAACATTGGTTCCAAATAGTAACATACTATTATCTGCGGAATGAAATAACAATGGCATCGTACGTATATATCTAAATTTTCCTGAGCGCAAAACTTCAGGGCCAACATATTGTGACTGTCCAGTTTTTTTATTGAACCTAATAACGCGTCCACCATAAATAATGTTTGAATCTAGAGGATCCGGAGCTACATACGCATATTCGTCTGCACCCACTCCCATAAATTCCCTAAACGAGATTTGACCGCCATTGCTCCTACTTGCAACACCAATGGCTCCGCTTTCTTGTTGACCACCATACACCCAATAAGGAAATTGATTGTCAGTTGATACATGATACAATTGTGCTGTTGGTTGGTTATACCATGAACTCCATGTTTTTCCACCATTTACAGTGACAACGCCTCCTTGATCTGCAGCGAAAAGCATGATTTCTGGATGCATTGGATTAATCCATATACGATGATAATCGTCTCCTCCCGGTGCTCCTTTTATAGAAGTCCATGTTTTCCCACCATCTTCAGATTTGTATGACGCTATATTCCCTACAAAAACAATATTTTCATTTTTTGGATGTACTTTAATTTCTGCAAAATCGCTGCCCCTTCCCCAAAGACGGTTTTCAGTTGTAATCAATTTCCAGCTTTCACCAGCATCATCACTTTTATAAACGCCACCATTTTCTCTTGCATCAACTGTAGCATACATGCGTTTTGAATTGCTGAGTGCTATGGCAACTCCTATTCTTCCTAACCCCTGATTAGCTCCAGGTAGTCCTTTTACGATGTTTCGCCATGTTTCTCCACCATCCGTAGATTTGTATAAGCCACTATTTGGTCCAGAAAATTTTGCATTTTCCCAGGGTCCTTCCTGGTGTTCCCACATATCGGCAAATAAGATATCAGGATTATTCGGATCCATTTCAACTTGAATAGCTCCGGTATTATGGTTTATGTATAAGGTCTTTTTCCATGTTTTTCCACCATCATTAGATTTAAAAATACCACGCATTTCATTTGCGCCATAAGGATGGCCTAAACCAGCCACATAAACAATATCTGGATTAGTTGGATGCACGATCACTCGACTAATTTGCTGAATGTCGTTTAAACCAATATGCTGCCAATTCTTACCATCATCGACTGATTTGAACATACCATCACCTACTGCAAGGTCTGGTCTATGAAGCCCTTCACCGGTTCCTACATAAATTACATTTGGATGTGACGGAGAGACCGCTAAATCTCCTACGGAGCCAGTTGAAACGTCATCAAAAATTGGATTCCATGTACGACCATAATCATCTGTTTTCCATACACCTCCATTATTCACACCTATAAAGAAAACATTTGGTTGAGAAGGAATACCAACCGCACCTACTGTTCGACCACCACGAAAGGGTCCAATCATTCTATATTCTAAATCCTGATAATAAGATTTGTCGATTTGTGAGAATGACTGAATGGATAAGAAAAGGGAAAGGGTTAGAATGAAGATTCTCATAGTTGTAGTTATTATGGTTGTGACTTTCAAAATTAGCATTTTTGAAACGCTTGATTGTATTATACGATAAATTTGCTCTGTCAATTCAAAAGATAACCCTTTTCTTATATTGATATAATAATGCTAATCAAAAGCAATATTAATTAACGGTATAACAATTAATATTATGCCTCCCTCTTGCGTTTTCGGATAAAAAGTGTACTCGCAAACTCAATTTTAATAAATAGATGCTCGTGAACCGCAAGCGTTTTGACTAGCAATGAAGACGAAACTTTTGGATAAAAAATTTTAAAGAAACTGTAGCCTTACCTCGCGCCTTTTGGCGCATTCGCTAAAAAGGTCGAACAAACCTTTTCTTAACGCTCTGCCCGGCTTTTATCCAAAGCTCAAGTTACATAACGCTAACCATTATAAATCCAATAATACGTTATGTCAAATAAAGTTAAAAATCAGTAAAAACAGGTTGAAATAACTATGTAACTAATCCTTAGTAAGTTATATAAATGAAAATGTAGTTTGGAAAGTGTGTTGGCCGTTCACGAAATTCCGTGTGTTTTCATATTTTTATTAATTTGCCCAACAAGCCTTCTTAAAAAATGTCCAGGGCCAATTTCTGTAAACTCAGTTGCTCCATCCTCTATCATGTGGAGAATTGTATGCCTCCACATTACCGGATGCGTCAATTGATTGATTAAATTTTCCTTAATTAACTCTATATTGCTAGTAGGTCGTCCTTTGACATTCTGATAAATAGGGCAAATAGGCTTTTTGAATTCTGTTTCCTCAACAGCTAATCTAAACTCTTCAATTATTGGCTCCATAAAGGGAGAATGAAAAGCTCCACTTACCGGTAAATTTACTACTGCAAGAGCACCTGGCCTTAATTTTTCACAAGCTTCTTTTAGGGCCTTCATTTCACCTGAAATAACAACTTGTTTTAGAGCATTATAATTAGCAGGTACAACTACTCCGTCTATCTGATTACAGATATCCTTGACAATAACATCATATAATCCAACCACAACCGCCATACCTGTATTTTCGTGTTCACAAACTTTTTGCATAAGAGAAGCACGCTTGGATATAAGTTTCAGGGCCGATTCAAAATCTAAAGATCCAATAGCAGTCAAAGCTGATATCTCACCCAAAGAATGCCCGGCAACCATATCGGGTTTGAATTCATTGCCAAGGGTTTTTACCAGAATATACGAATGTAAAAAAATTGCCGGTTGAGCAAACTTTGTTTGTTTCAAATCTTTAGCAGATCCTTCAAACATGACATCAGTAATTGAAAATCCTAAAATATCATTGGCTCTTTTAAAATATTCTTGAGCCAATTTGGATTTTTCAAATAACTCTTTTCCCATACCCGGAAATTGAGTGCCTTGACCAGGGAATAAGTAAGCATGCATAAATACAATAGATTATTAAGATTTTTAATGACTTAATTTTTAGCAGTAATAGAATCGATAAGAAAATAAGACCTTATTGATAAATAGTATCTTAGTATTCCTGTCAAGAACTAAATATGACTATCATACTACATTCCACGTACAAATATTTTATAAATATATGCTTTAGAATAGAATTAAATTCTAATTCTTTAAATTTTCATAAAGCCAAGACAACATTTTACGCTTACTGCTCTGATATCTCTTGACGTTGGAAATTTACTAAGATCTGTTATGCTTAGCATTAAAAAGGGATAAAATTCTAAAATCCCAGGTATAAATGGAATTTAATACAAACATTTAAAATCCAAACACCTACAAGGCGGTTGGCAGGCCATATCAAAGGCAGGCAAGCATTTATTCATTACTGGTTATTTAAGGATAAGGAACTCATGAAGCACCGCTTTAGCTTCCCTCCAGATTCCATTCTTAGTTTTAAAAGATTGAGAATCTTTTAAAACTCGAGCGAGTTGGCGCGTTGGAGATTATAGTTAGAAAGGCAGCCGTATCATCTCACTCTTCTTTAAAAACATCCACTGGATGTTTTTTCATCGTCTGTCCGAGCAAAGTGTCATAACCGTGCCCATGCAAAAAAGCTTCGGCAGACAGGCGCAAGACATTATTGAACAATTCTATCAGTAATTTGTGTATAGCCCGTCAGACCTATTTTATATTATATCAGATTATGTTATAATATGTTGAACAAATTTTTGGTTTAATTAAGGGGGTTCAGGTAAAATTTGTTATATTTAATTGAATCGGGTACTTAGTACCCGTTCTACCTGATTTTTAATTAATAAAAACAATTGTTATTATGAGCCATTTAAAAAATCTTAAATACTTTTCGTTGGTAATGCTTTTATTTAGTTTCGTTGCAGCTGGCACGTTGAGCTCTTGCAGGGATCAAAAAAAACAAAAAGATACTGAACAGCAGGCAGAGAATCCGGAAGGCGAAGAACACCCAACTGAAGACGGGGCCGCCAAAGAAGAACATCCTACTGAAGAAGGGGCCGCTGCAGAAGAACACCCCAAAAAAGATGGGGAAGAACATCCTAAAAAAGAAGGTGACGAACATCCTACAAAAGAAGCGGAAGAACATCCTAAAGATACCATATCAGGGTAGGCTTTTTAGATTTCTTGATGATTCTTGCTCTGCTTTCCTACGAAATGAAAAAAATGTTTTTGGGAACGCAGGGGATTTTTCTATTTCCATAACGGGATATGCCAGAAAGTTGATTGGGCCTGAATTTGGTCCCGGTTCTATTTGAAGATCCCGCCCGCGGCTGAATTCGATACGATTTGCCGGATGCCGGCCAAAGTAGTAAGTGGCAAGAGCTGTATATTTATTCGCTTCACTTATATCCACAGGCCACCATTTATCCTCGGCATAAAATTCGGCCCAACAGTGATAGCCATCTATGCCTCCTTCGTCACGATCTGATGGAATAGAAGCCCCAACCGCAAATCGCGATGGTATTCCCGCAGATCTGGCCAGGGAAATAAAGAGCGAATGAAACTCGGTGCAATTACCGGTAAGAGCATCGCAGGCGTAAACAGCATCACCCGTACCATATGTCCCCGACTTCATATAACGCATATTGTCAATGATATAATCATACAAGGCCCTTGCCTGCATGATGGTACCTTCATTACGGTTTTTCCCAATAATGGAATCTGCCAGCACCTGAAATCGATCGCCTACAGGCATTAATAAACTGGGGTTCAGATACTTTGTTGGTGATGAATCTTCTTCATACGGCTTTTTCTCTTGTCTTTCAACATCGTAAACAAGTTCCAATTTCTTACCGCTATGTTCTGGTGCAAGTTCAAAATAAAATACAGAATTGCCGTAGTTCTTCTCTTGAAGTATCTGATGTTCCACGGGAGCTTCTATAGCCAGTAATTCAACAGTTTGAAAGCGATCGCTCTGCGGAACAGGAATCCACAATTTTGCCGATCCTGTCATTTCGGGCAGGGTAACCTCATAATGAAATTCAAATTTGTCCTCTTTTTCGATTACACCAAGCAAATCTGAGGATGCGTTTTGGACAGGCATTCTATACCATGTCTTGTCCTTGCGTTGCTTCCAGGTGTAAAAGGGTTTACCATTTAGTTTGTGTAAAGTTGTTTCGGTAACTGCCATGCTTCCTGGATCTCCTTCTAAGAAAAAATCCACATCATAAACATCACCACTTATATCGGCCAGGTCAACACATGCAAAATGACGTCGAGGGCCTAGATTTGAAAGATATTCAGTATGTACACGTACCAATTGCAAGCGCAGTTCTTTCCCCTCAGAATTCATGTTAAAATACCCACCCCCCTCTTCTACCTTTTTGGCGATATTGGCTTTAATGCCCACCTCTATATCGGCGGTAACTACCTTGGGGATGTTCTTATCCTCAAGTGTTTGTTCTTCTTTTTTTTGCTTTGTGCTAGAATTGCATGCCATCATCGCGGCAAGCACAAAGGCAAAAATAATCCGAGGGTCTTTCATTCTATGATATAATTAATAGTTGTATGAATTTACAATAATTCCATGGTTCTCCCAATTAGGATATTTATCTCCGGGAATCTGCTCTGGATGCGATACCCCACATTTAAGGGGTTTTCTTTCAATTAACAAATAATGGAACAAATTGCATCCGATGACGCTTCAGTTAAGCAAAGTGAGATTTGACGTTGGGTACAACCGTATACGATGTCCGTTATAATTCGAAGTTTGAAGGCACAATTCTTAGATTAAATATTTTAATTTACGATATCTTGATTGGTAAATTTCAAAACCCATTCCACTCACCTGGCCAGCAGGCAGGTATTTATTAATAGTTGGTTATTTAATAATCTCTGTTTTCACTCCCCTCCTGCCCTTTAAACAGAAATCACTTATGTCTCCGCTAAAGCTTCTGCGGCGCATAGACCGCTGCAAGGCTGCCAGCTAGTACAAACATCCACGGGATCTTTATAAAAGACTTCGTATGTGCAAGGGAATTGAGATAAACACACCATAGTATTTTGTGTAGTAAATTAATATTTAAAAAGCTCTTCAATTAGCTATTTAGTCAGATTCACAGCAATTTTTAAACAGTAACCCAAAATCACTTACTTTTATCATTGCTATGAGCGTATTAACTTCCCTGGTAGTTTTTTCTGCCATTTCATTTTTAATTTTTGGAATTAGTTGTTTTTTAACAACTTATATGCGACAAGAATTTATCCGTTACGGACTTACCAAGCAGCAAAGGCTGATTGGTACATTACAGATTTTAGGTGCTCTTGGGCTTGGCATTGGTTACTTATACCTGCCTGTTTTGAGTATTGCAAGCGCCCTAGGATTATCCTTACTAATGATTTTGGGATTTGGTGTTCGCCTGAAGATCAAAGATTCTTTGGTTCAAGCTGCTCCTTCCATTATCTACGCTATAATAAATGCATACATAGCAATAGCACTGCTAAAAAGCTTATAAATTGATAACAATTTATACTACAAAAGCTAAAAACAAACACAACACTAAAAATAAAAATGCCGGAAAAGATTTTTTAATTGGATCTTTGATTTTAAAATGCATCAGCACAGAACCTGTTAATAGAAAAGCCAGCCCTAAGGCTGCTGGTTTTAAGAGGACAGGAAACCAAATAGCACTTATAAGCGCAATAGCCAGAGTCACCTTTAAAAACCCAATGACATAAAGGCTCCACCCCGGTAAACCGTAAGCTTCAAATTCCTCTTTAATTGTTTTTGCACTACCTCCTCGCCATGGTGTGGGCTTATTGGCTTGAATAAGCCAGACATTTAAAATACTAACACCTACAATGAGCTGAAACGCAATAGATACATATTCCATTATTTTATTTTTTATAAAATATACAAAAAGTAAAACAAACTTACGCAATCTAGTTCTGGTTAAATAGAAAACTGGCTAATCTGGCCAGGAAGACAGTTTAAATTGTAAACTGATATAAAGACTATTTAAAGAACAAAGATTGGTTCAACTTTAAATTGGTTTATTAATCATTCCAAAGACCTATAACAAAAATCGTGGATCTTCATTTATGCAATTCTTAGCTGTTGGAATAGTAGTTAATTAGTTTTTATAAATTTTTTAGAACACTTTTGATAGCTTTCTGGATTACGCTTGATTGAAAAAAAGAGCTTGAATTTAGACTTTTCATCCTGATCCAAGCTCTTTTATAAATCCATTTTTCAAATCGGCTAATACCTCTTTAAAAAGACGATTGTAATAAAATCAAATTATTATTTCTTTGTGGATACAAAACCAATTGGCTCGAGTAAAACTTCCATTTTTGCAATGTTAAGACCGGGATTCTCATCGGTTCCCTCGTCTCCAAGCTCATTTATGTCAACTCCGGGAGCACCACGAGGTAAATCGTACGATTCCCCAACCGAGGCCGAACCATAACCTAGATCTCTCATGGATCCTGCGGTGATGCGACTTAATGGATTCTCACCCAAATTCAAGAAGCCGGTCATCAATTCATTGTTTAGGGTAGATTCTCGCCAGTGACCTAATGCGGTACCTGGCCCACCCATATTTTCAATAGGCAATTCCTCCGTTCCGCCCTCCGCGTTCCAAAAAACGTTGGCCTGACTTCCGGTGAAATAGGGATTGCTATCTGGCCCTGCTCTTAGTGTTCTATTAAAAAATGGTTCAACATTCCAAAGGGTACCAACGCCTAAAACATGACCCATTTCATGTACGATGACCTCTTCAAAAAGGTCTAATTGTTCCAGAAAGTCTAAATCGGCTACATCAAAAAACATAACTCCGGTTAATGTTAAAAAGTCACTTGTGCGTATAAATCTCGGTCCTGCCTGACCAAGAATGCCACCTGGACCATCAATTGGCGCCAACGCTACCTCTATAACAACGTCGTCAATGGTGCCTTCAATGTCTGGAAAACCGTTAAAAGCTGAAGGAATAGGCCCCTCAACAGAAGGAACATCCTTGATGACAATTCGTTCCCAACGGTGCACAGCTGCTTCAAAAACTTCAACTTGTCTGTTTGTTGGTGGTAATAAATACTTCAGTGTGATATTAAAACGTCCTCGATCATCTCCGGCTGCTTCTGTTGTTTTCAAGACTGTAGTTACCAAATCATCAATGATAATAGGTTCAGTCGGATCCGCCTTTAAGGATAAAACAAGGTCTTCCGCATCGGGAACAATGGGGGTGTTGGACTCCAATGTTTCCTCGGAACAGGAGGTTAAAAGTAAAACACTAAAAAGGCATCCGAAAGCTAATAATCTTACCGCGAAATTTGAAAAGGTTAAATTGATTAGGTATGCAGGATACCTAAAAAGATTTGAGTAGTGTGATGATTTTTTCATTAATTTTCATTTTTAATAGTTAGCAAATATGACTTGTATTACATCCGAACACAGTCCATTTTAATTTGTTTTAAAAATAAAATAAAAATGATAATAATCCTACATTACGCGTAATAAACATACTACATTTTTTAACATCTTACAACATGTATAGAGCAAAACAGAAAGACAAAGAACTAATAATTATCGGTATTGTTCCATTCTAAACACCGATTTATAAAACAGTAACCCGTACTTTTTTCTTTTTTAAGCGCGTATTGTTTAATTTTTCCACTAATTCACTTGCAATAGTCACAGGAACGGCAACAAACGCACAATCTTGTTTTAACTCTATGTTGCCTAATTGGTCTTGGTTGATTTTCCCCTGTTTAAAAAATAGTCCGGCAATATCTCCTTTAGAAATTTTATCTTTTCTACCTCCGGAAATAAACAACGTTTCCCAGAATTGTGCCTTGCGAACTGCCTTTTTGGAGATGTTTGCCACTTTAGAATTTTTAATAAAATCCGGCAAGTATTCTTTTTCCCATTTCAATACATAAGCCGTTCCTTTAGAAGCTATTCTGGCCGTTCTGCCATTTCTATGTATAAACTCTTCTACGCCTTGAGGCATCTCATAATGAATAATAAATTTTAATTCAGGAATATCAAGGCCTCTGGAAGCCAAATCTGTCGCTATTAAAATCTGGCTCGTCCCGTTCCTGAATTTTATTAAAGAACGTTCTCTGTCTTTTTGCTCCATACCGCCGGAAAAACAGCTGTGGTTTGTATTGTTTTTCTCTAAAAAACGACTTACCTGCTCTATACTTTCTCTAAGATTACAGAATACAATTCCTGGTTGATTCCCAAGATGCCCTATTAAATCCAAAAGGGTCTGTAATTTATTTTTAGTTGGCGATATCACCGTTTTAATCTCCAATTTTGAAACCACTTTTTCTTTTAAATAATTGATGGTCGTAGGCTGGTCTAAACGTACAAAACCAGGGACCCTAAGACTTTGAGTGGCCGAAGTTAATACACGTTTATTTATATGAGGTAACTGATTGATAATCTGTTTCATTTCGGACTCAAAACCAACTTCTAAAGACTTATCAAATTCATCCAGAATTAGGGTTTTAATACTGTCTTTAGTAAAACGATCGTTGCTAAAATGGTCTGCAATTCTACCAGGGGTTCCTATTAAAATGGCAGGCAGATGTTTAAGTTCTATTTTATCTTTAGACATGGGGCGACCGCCATAGACCGCATTTACTTTAAAACCAGATCCCATAGTGCGTACCACCTGCTCAATTTGTATGGCCAATTCCCGTGAAGGCACTAAAATCAGAGCCTGTATATCTTTACAATCGGGATCTAAGGTTTTAATGAGGGGTAATAAAAAAGCCAGTGTTTTCCCGGTACCCGTGGGAGAAAGAAGAATGGTATTGGGCGTTGTTTCAATTACAGAAATGGCCTCCTCCTGCATTGGATTCAACTGATGGATATTTAATTTTACTAAAATATCCTCTTGTTCTTTAATACTATTTGCCATAATTAGTGCTACGTATTACTGTTTTTAGAATCCCCGGTTTTTGGATTACCCGTGTTTGTTTGCGCCAAATAATTTGCCAGTATTTTATCTATCAACTCTTCCTTTGTTAAATGATGAAATACCGTCATCACCTTATTTCTGAATTCTTCTGAAATAGCACGATTTGGTTTGGTTTTGAATATTTTCTTCGCCCATAATAAGCCATTGTTTTCTTCTATGCTCTGGGCGTCTGCTTTTTTAAATTCATTAAAAACAATACCCAATTCTTGTTCAAAATCAGCAATATCTTTAACTTCTTCTTTTTGTAATATAGTTAATGAAAGCCCCTTTGCTCCTGCTCTTGCTGTACGTCCGCTTCTGTGGACATAAGTATCATAAGTATCCGGCAGATGATAATTAACAACATACGATATTTCTTTAACATCAAGGCCTCGGGCTGCTAAATCGGTAGCAACCAAAATAGCTATAGATCCTGCTCTGAATTGCCCCATAATACGGTCACGAATGCCTTGAGATAAACTACCATGAATGGCTCCGGATGAGAATTTATTAATGGCTAAGTTTTTTGCCAGTTTATTAACCGCCGCTTTGGTTTTACAAAAAATAATCCCTCTTTCTCCTTCTTTACTATTTAAAAAATAAAGCAATACCTCTAGTTTTTCTATAGGTTCAACTACCATATAGTAATGATCGATCCCCTGATGGCCTATAGTAGACATGTCTGCTTCTACCTGTACAACATGTTTAGACATGTAATTTTGAACCAATTGTTTTATGGCACCCGGCATAGTGGCCGTAAACAATAACGTTCTTCTTGATTTTGGAATTTCTTTGACAATACTATCCAGGTCTTCTTTTAAAGCGCTCACCATTTCATCGGCTTCATCTAACACTAAATATTTTAGGTTTTTGATATCAATGGCACCGCGATTTAATAAATCTACCAAACGCCCTGGAGTTGCCACAACAATTTGCGTAGTTGTTTTTAAACGTTCTATTTGAGGCTTTATAGGAATGCCTCCGCATACTGCTGCAATAGAAATGTCTGGGCTATGCGAAGCAAAAGAAAGTAAATTGGCATGAATTTGTTGTCCTAATTCTCTTGTAGGAGCTAATATGACGACCTGTATAGTAGTGTCTTCAATATCGATTAACTGCAGCAAAGGTAATCCAAAAGCAGCGGTTTTGCCTGTTCCCGTTTTTGCAAGGGCAACAAGATCTTCTTTTTGATTAAGTACTACAGGAATGGTCTTTATCTGAATATCTGTAGGAACAGAAATTTGTAAATCGGCTAAACTTTGTTGTAATACCTTATTAATACCTAAATCAGAAAACGTTTTGGACATAAAATAATTTTAGGCAAAGATAACTACACTTTCGTAAGGTACCACCTCAATTGATTATTACTCGAATTCTTACTGGAAGGCATAAATAGGAACGTTATTTAGTGATAGTGTTGTGTGAGATTAATATTTATAATCTTAAATTTTAGGTTTATTTTATAACGGTTTAATACATGTATAACAAGTATTTAGCTTAATTTAATTTCAGTACAAATAAAAAAACCGATATATTCACATGTATACCGGTTTTTCATTTTAAAATTCTATTTATTTTTAGGTTTTAAGCGATGCCATGTCAATGACAAACCGATAATGTACATCACTTTTTAGCATACGCTCATAGGCCTGATTAATATCCTGTATTTTAATAATCTCGATCTCCGAGGTAATATTGTGTTTACCGCAGAAATCCAATAGTTCCTGTGTTTCTGCTATTCCACCAATCAAAGATCCTGCAACCGTTTTACGGCCCATAATCATAGGAACTGAATTCAACATGGGGTCTAATGGCCCTAAATAACCTACCAGAACCAAGGTGCCGTCTGTAGTCAAGGTTCCTATATACGGATTGATATCATGCGCATAGGGAACCGTATCAATAATAACATCAAAATTGTTCTGAACGCCCGCCATTTGATCCTCATCCGTTGATATAACCACCTGATCAGCCCCTAAATCCAAGGCATCCTGCATTTTATTTGGGGATCTTGAAAACAAGGTTACATGTGCACCTAATGCATCGGCCAGTTTTATGGCCATATGTCCCAGGCCACCAAGACCAACCACAGCTACTTTACTATCCTTCCCAACATTCCATTTTCGCAAAGGTGACCAGGTGGTGATTCCTGCGCAAAGTATTGGAGCAATACCGGCAAGATCCAGGTTTTCAGGAATATTTAAAACAAAATGTTCATCAACCACAATGCTCTCGGAATAGCCACCAAAGGTCGGCAGGTCTAAATGCTTATCATGGCCACCATAGGTACCCACCCATTCAGGACAATATTGCTCCAGATCTTTTTTGCAATTCCCGCATGTCCTGCACGAATCTACCAAACAACCCACAGCAACTACATCGCCGGCTTTAAAATTGCTTACCCCTTCCCCTACTTTAATGACCTTACCCACAATTTCATGACCGGGAACTACAGGATAAACACTAAATCCCCAATCGTTGCGTGCAAAATGCAAATCGGAATGGCATACGCCACAATATAGAATTTCTATTTCGACATCCTTTGGAGTAACTTCCCTTCGGTTAATTTGTATGGGTTCAATAGCAGCATCAGCGGCTTCTGTACCGTATGCTTTTACAATTTTAGTATTCATTTTATTTTAATATTTGATTAATTATTTATTTCATTTTCAATGCGCAAAAACTTCTATAAATATACATAATATAGCATTCCACACAAATTTCACCTCCACGCCTCTGCCCTTTTGCAAAAAGAGTGTATTTGTATAATAAAAGCCTGGAGAAATCCAGGCTTTTGTACAATAATTGCTAAAACTAATTTAAATAGCACTAATCAGTGTCATCATAGCTTTTAATTTTATTGTATTCATAGTTATGTAATATAATTGTTTGACTAATTATTATTTACACCATGAGGTAAACATCCAGTTTCTTTTCTCTAGATTTCTCATAAAGTCAGTGACTATTTGTTCAGTGACATTATCACCAGTTTCTAAAGCAGCATTAACAACATCTAACATCTTATCATGCAAAACATCAAAATCTTTTAATACTTCTGTTACCATTGCTGTAGGAGACATTTTATCTGCACTAACCTCTTTAATTTCAGAAAGATCTAAAATTTCTTTTATTTTCATCGATGGTTTTAATCCAAATACACGAATTCTTTCTGCTATGATGTCAATGTTTTGCTTAACTGTGTTATATTCTTTCTCAAATTCTTCATGTAATTCAAAAAAATCATGTCCGTCAACATTCCAATGAAAATTTCTCAATTTATTGTAATGCACAAAATAATTAGCCATTAACTGATTTAAGCTAACTACAATTTCTGCGGTTTCGAGATAAGTAAATCCTAATTTTCTAAATGGTTTTCTATTTATTGTTTTATTTTCTGTTATTGATTTCATTTTATTTAAGTTTTTTTAATTAATAATTTATAGATAAAATTATACGAATCTGAATGATAGATTTTTATAATAAATCAAATGCTTTATCATGTCTGTGAGTTTTACAAAATCGGGAAGTAGTATATATAGACCTTATTAAAGCCTAGAACATAATGAAGTGGTATGTGTCGCCTACAAATAACATACTATTAATATAGGCTTTTTAGTGAAAAAGTCAAGTTTTTAACGCTTTTTAACGGTCTTGAATAGAATTTTAATCATCTGTCACTTCATTCTAAAGGCAAATCATTACCTTTTTCATTTTGCCCTATTAACCCGTAGCTTTTCTAAATCGAAGATTCTTAAGCACAACATCAAAAAATAGAAATTTAACGAATAATTACCCTTAATTGCTACATCCTTCAGATTCTATTAGCAGCTTCTTAAGCCATTTTTGAAACGCCTATGAAAAATAAACCGCAGCCTAATAGTTCCTATTTAATATCTATTCGGGTTTCTGCTCCTGTTGCGGTTTTGAGATCCGTTACTGTTTGAATTTCGATTCCTGTTGCGATTCGGATTGTGTACTCGCTGTGGCCTTTGTTCAGTCCTGGTCCCTGCTTCGTTTTGGTCACCCACAAATTGGTGTTCAGGCATTCTAGGGACTTCCTGTTTGATGAGTTTTTCAATATCCCGCAGCAGAGATCGCTCTTCCAGGTCACAAAAAGACAATGCGATACCACTTGCACTGGCACGTCCTGTTCGTCCAATACGGTGCACATAGGTTTCTGAAACATTGGGCAGGTCATAGTTGATCACTAAGGATAGTTCCTCCACATCAATTCCTCTCGCAGCGATATCGGTGGCCACTAATACTTTTAGATTTCCATCTTTAAAGTTCCCTAAGGCTTTTTGCCTGGCGGGTTGTGATTTATTTCCGTGAATAGCCGCTGACCTTATATCTGCCTGGTTTAGTTTTTTGACGATTTTATCGGCACCGTGTTTTGTCCTGGAAAACACTAATACAGAATCATCAGGTCTGCCCTGTAAAAGATGGGTCAATAGTTTTGGCTTGTTACCCTTACTTACAAAATAGACCCCCTGTTCCACTTTCTCGGCGGTAGCTTGTTCCGGTTTAATGGTTACCCGCTCAAAATCGCCCAGCATTTTTCTGGAAAGCGCTACTATATCTTTAGGCATCGTTGCCGAAAAGAAAAGTGATTGTCGTTTTGGAGGTAGTTTGGCGATGATCTTCTTAATGTCATGAATAAAGCCCATATCCAACATATGGTCTGCTTCATCCAGGACCACAAATTCTAAGTCCCGAAAGGAAATATGACCCTGGTTCAGTAAATCTAGTAAGCGGCCTGGAGTGGCTACCAGGATATCAACACCATTTCTTAAGGTATTTACCTGCTTTCCTTGTTTGACGCCCCCAAAAATGACGGTGTTTCGCAAACCTGTAAATTTTCCATAAGCGCTTAAACTTTCACCTATTTGCAAGGCCAGTTCACGTGTTGGAGTTACAATCAGGGCCTTTATCCGTCGTTTACCCTTTTGTCCGTTTTGCGAATTATATAAATGGTGAAGTATTGGAACTCCGAATGCTGCGGTTTTCCCCGTTCCTGTTTGTGCCACACCCAAAAGGTCTTTGCCTTTGAGGAGTATAGGAATCGCTTGTTCTTGAATTGGGGTGGGATTTTCGTAGCCTTCTGCCTGAAGTGCTTTAAGTATTGGTTCGGCCAAGCCGAGTTCTTTAAATGTCATTTTGTTAAATAAGGCGCAAAGGTACGCTTATTTAGGCTTAGAACGGTGAATTAAGATTTCTGAGCGAGAAATACTTCACAATGCGGCAACAGCAGCCTCTGCACAACGTTCTCCGTCCATGGCCGCCGATACGATGCCACCTGCATACCCTCCACCTTCGCCGCAAGGGAACAGTCCTTTGATTTCCGGATGCTCTAATTGCTGGTTTCTGGGGATGTTTACCGGAGACGAAGTTCGCGATTCTACTCCCACGACATTGGCTTCTGAAGTGTAATAGCCTTTCATTTTCTTCCCGAACTCGTTAAACCCGGTTCTTAAACGGCTCCCGATCAACCTGGGAAGGAGTGAATGCAAAGGTGCGGATTTGAGTCCCGGTTGGTATGATGTTGGGTTTAAATCTTTAGAAAATATACCCTCTACAAAATCTGTTAACCTTTGAGCAGGAGCTGTTTGGGTTCTTCCACCGGCGGTAAAGGCTAAACGTTCTAAATCTTTTTGGTATTCCAATCCTTTTAAGACGCCGTACTTTTCGTATTTCGGAATATCTTCCTCCACGTTTATTTCAACAACAATTCCTGAATTCGCAAAAAGGTTATTCCGTTTCGAGGGTGACATGCCATTGACAACCACTTCTCCCGGGGATGTTGCCGCGGGAACGATAAAACCACCGGGGCACATACAGAACGAATACACCCCGCGATTCTTCACCTGGTGCACCAAACTATAGGCGGCGGCCGGAAGCAATTCATTGCGCTCTCCTTGGCAATGGTATTGAATAGAATCGATAATTTGCTGTGGGTGTTCTACGCGAACGCCCATCGCAAAAGACTTTGCTTTTAGGGCAATGTCCTTTTTTTGAAGCAGGTAAAAAATATCGCGTGCAGAATGGCCTGTTGCCAAAATAACCCGAGACACTTGCATTTCATCTCCATTTTGTAAAATAATGGTTTTTAATTGATTACGTTCTATTATAAAATCTATTACTTTAGTATTGAAATGTACCTCACCGCCATATTTAAGTATAGTTTCCCGAATGTTCTGAACTATTTTCGGGAGTTTATTCGTGCCAATATGGGGGTGCGCATCAATAAGTATTTGTTCTGTTGCACCATGATGCACCAGACTTTCAAAAATGCGTTTGACATCACCTCGTTTAAGACTCCGTGTATATAATTTTCCATCAGAATAGGTGCCTGCACCACCTTCCCCAAAACAGTAATTGCTATCCTCATTTACGATATGGTCCTGATTGATGGCCTTTATATCCCTTCGACGATTTTGAACATTCTTGCCCCGCTCCAGCACAATAGGCTTGAAGCCAAGCTCCAAACAACGCAATGCGGCCCACATACCTGCCGGACCAAAACCAATGATATGAATGGGTTTGGCTTTTGAAACATCCTTATAATCAAAGAAGTAGGTAGAATTCTCAGGAGCTTTTTCCCTGATGTAAACGGCAAGCTTGTAATTGAAATAAATAGTTTGTTTTCGTGCGTCGATAGATTTCCGGAGTACCTTAAATGTAAAATCAACTTCAGGAATACCCAGGGTTTTGGCAGCCTTGCTCATAAGAATGCCTTCCTGGCCTTCTTCCTCTAATGGTACCCTTACCTGGATGTTTCTGATCATAAGGCAAAATTACTCGAATTAAAGTATAGTCTTCGATATAATTATAACCATAGCAATTTGCAGCTAAAAACCAATCCTGAGTTATAGTTATTTCCTTCTTTTACTTTTATTATAATTCTTATCACCTCTGGTTTTGGGTTTTTTGTATTTGGCCTTAATTATGCGCTTATAAGACCCTCTTTCATTTGTTTTCTTATTCTTTTCTGCCTTTTCGTGAAAACTTGCTCCACGCTCATGCTCGTTACTTTGTTTATGCGGGTTATTTGGTTCACTAACCTGAGGTTGCTCTTCAGGGGTTAGTCTTGTGGATACTTCTACTTCTCCAGGAAATGGGATTAGTTGAATTTCCTTATTCATAAGTGCTTCAATAGCATTTTTAGAGTCAATTTCTTTCTCCGAATAGAACAATAGAGTTTCTCCTTTTTTTTCGGCACGACCAGTACGTCCAATCCGATGCATGTAATTTTCCGGAAAACCTGGGGTATCAAAGTTTATAACATGACTTATTTCGTTTAAATCGAGACCACGTGCCATCACATCAGTTGTGACCAAAATCCTGTTTCTACCTTCATCAAACTGTTTAATAGACCGCATACGGTAGTTTTGCGTTTTATTAGAGTGAATTACACAAACTTCCTCATTATATGATTCTTGTAGTTCTTCAAACAACCGATCAGCGCTTCTTTTGTTGGATACAAAAACCAGTACTTTTTTAAAAGTGGTTGCATTTTTCAGAAGGTGTATTAGCAAGTTTACTTTGGTATAAAAGTTAGGAACTGCATAACTATTTTGTGTAATGTTTTCCAAAGGCGTACCACTTAAGGCAACGGAAATCTTTTCAGACAAAATAAAAAATTTAGCTATTAAATCTTCTATATCTTCTGTCATAGTAGCCGAAAACATAATATTTTGACGCTTTGTTGGTAATAAATCGAATATATTGGTAAGCTGAAACCTAAACCCTAAATCCAACATGACATCCACTTCATCGATTACTAATTTTTTAATCGATTTTAATTGCAATGCGCGACTTAAAATCAAGTCGTATAAGCGGCCAGGGGTTCCTACTACAATGTCCTGACCTTCCACTAACAATGCTTTTTGAGTGTTTATATTGGTACCGCCATAAACTCCCACTACCCTATTATTTAGGTATTTACTAAATTTTTCAATTTCCTCAACAACCTGTACTACCAATTCTCGCGTGGGCACTAAAATTAAAACTCTTGGATGCTTTTCTGTTGAAAACGTAAGCGATTGCAAAATGGGCAGCATATAGGCAAATGTTTTACCTGTTCCTGTTTGTGCAATACCTACGACGTCCTTACCTGATGAAATTACCGGATAGGCTTGAGATTGAATTGGTGTTGGATTTGTGTAACCTATATCGGTTATTGCCGAACGCAGTTGGTTGGAGATATTAAATTCGTCAAACGATTGCATCTTCATTAAATTTTATGCAAAAGTAAGGTATTACAGATACGGGGGCATTTAATCATGGCTGGTTACTTTATATTAGGAATTCATGCAGCTCGTTCATCGGTGTAACACCCCTCCTCCTTCCTGCGCCGAAATTAGCTCTTCAAACGAGACTAATCTGCGTTTAATTGATCAACATGCAGCATATATGTGGCTATGGTTTTCAGTTCTTCATCAGATATTCCTTTTAAAAAACCGTCAATATTAGCCTGCATGATAGCAACCTGACTGGAGGTGGTGTCTACAATGGGTTGGGCATTACCCTTTAAAAAAGCCACTATATCTCCATTTTTTTCTTTATAGATCTTCATAATTTCTTTGACCGAAGGCCCTATTTTTTCCTTGCTTACATCATGACAGGTAATACATGTTTTTTCTGAAAACAACCTGTTGCCAAGAAAAATTTGGGAGTCTCTGCTTAATTCCGCACGCTGGGGCACTACCCTATTTTGAACCTTTGTTGATTTCTTGTCCATATTGCAGCTAAACAACATAATAAATCCAATAAAGCATGAAAACAAACGCATGGGTTTTGTGATATTCCTAAAGATAGTGAAAAGTGCCATTTATATTCCATTATTCCAAACATTAGGTTTCATTTAAAATAATAGAAGACGGCATTGTTTCAGATAGTAATTGCTCCCGAACTGCTATCCTTCAGAAATTTTATTTTGCCGAATTCTCGGCCACTCACCCCACCTTGGACTTGTATTATTATGTTTTTAAAGATCTTTTTACTTAAATAGTAGATTTTACTAAAAAGGTCAGCTATCATAAAGAAGAGGTTTAAAAATCGATCACAATACCTATGCTGGGAATTATTTGGCCACTTTCGTTTTCGATAACTACCAGACTCTCTGGTTGAATGATATTCCCGGATGTATCTCTATTAAGTCCATATTCAGGAGGGCTTGGAATGTTTTGACCCAATAGATTCTGTACTTCGATAAATAGATCAAAGGCAAATTTTTTAAAATTCCATTTTTTATCAATGCGTACATCTAATTGACTAAATATAGGTAGTTTTTCTTCCCCCAATCGCGAATAGTCCAATACTATAACCGGGTAATTTTCTAAGCTGGCGTCCAAATCTGCAGGCACATAAGGAGTTTCCCCGGCAAAACGATAACGAGCGCTTAGTTCCCAATTTTTAGGGAACTTATAACCTCCTGTAAATGACACTAAATGTCTGCTATCCCACACGGAGGGTCTGTATATTTCCCGATCAAAGCCCGTAAACTCGCTGAAAAAATAGGTATAAGCAAAAATCCCATAGAAATTCTTGGATAACTTTTGTTGGAATTGAAGTTCCATCCCATAACTCCTTCCTTTTCCAACGGTCTCAATTGGTTCGCTTCCCAATACTTCAAAACCGCCACCTTTATTTGCCAAAGAAACACTGTCACGCACAGAAACGGGATAGTCATCATAGACCTTATAAAAACCTTCCAATGAAATACTGGAGGAAGGCGAAAAGTAGTGCTGTATTCCCAATACAAAATGATCGGTTCTGGTATAATCTACGTTTTGATTCACTAATTCGTTGGCATTATTTCTGAAGCCCAGGATGGTATATGGAGGAATTTTATAATAGCGGCCTATAGAACCATTTAATCGCCAGTCTGTGGTAAATTCATAAGAGGCAGATAAACGCGGTGAAAAGGTGCTCAACAGGCTTTCATTTTGTGTAAATTCATCATCATCCATGCGGAACCCGAAAGAAATATCCAGGGTATTATTAAAAAAGGATCGCGTTAAATTGGCAAAAAGCCCATATTTCATAAAATCTATTGCTGTATTAAAGACAGCGCTATTGGTTAAATCCAAGGTATTGTTTTTGTAATCCGCATACTGTACGTTAAAGCCAGAGCTTAATTTCCATCCCGAAAAGAATTGTGTGTATTCATACCGCAGCTTGGTTTCAGATTCGGTTGCATCGTTATTGAAGATTACACCAGTTTCTGTGATAGGATCATTGTATCTTGTAAAGTCATTTATCAACGTATTATTACTTAGCGTGGTCATCATAAAACCATTACCTTTTTTAAAGCGCTTGCGCCAACTTATTCCTATCGTATTTGTGCGCTGTTTAATAAAAGGAGCTTGTTCTAATTGAGCTTCGGATTCCGGATCAAACTCTTCCGGAGGGGCGGCCGAAAAATCGTCTATTGACCCTACACCTAAAAGACTAAGATTGTTATAAGCATCTAATTGATGATCTACCTTAAATTGATAATCCCAATAATCGGGTCGAAATGGCAGGCCAATAGTTTCAAATAAAAATTTTAAATAACTCCTGCGTACCGATGCCAAAAATGTAGTTTTGGAAGTAGTTTCCCCTTTTTTAAATAAGGGACCTTCCAAGGTCAAAGCCGCCTCACTGGCACTGACTCGAAAGTTACCGGCAAAATTTCTGTTATTACCATTGCGTTGTTCAAATTGCAGCACGCCAGATAGAGGATTGTCATAGCGGGCATTAAAAGCAGAAGAAGATAATGTAACATTATCAATAAAGGAGACATTAATGAGGCCTACCGGACCTCCCGCACTCCCCTGAGTACTAAAATGGTTAATATTTGGAATCTCCATTCCGTCTAAATAATATACAGATTCATTAGGCGCGCCACCCCTTATTATGAGATCATTTCGAAACCCTCCAATAGAAGGAGACACGCCGGGTAAGGTCTGCGCTACTTGTACTACATCATTATTACTTCCAGGATAGGTGGCTATTTCTACGGCAGAAAGTGTCTGTGTTGACAAAGGGGTTTCTTTGGGCCTGCTAATCGTATTGCCATTAGACACCACTACTTCCTCGAGTTTTTCGGTTTCTACTTCAAGAACAAAATTATAGGCTGGTGTTCCTTTTGAACGTACAATTATATTGTACTTTGTTTGCGATTTGTACCCCAAATAAGTGACAATAAGATTATATGATCCCGGGGGAATCCCTTTAATTTCATATGCCCCATCAAAATCGGTTTGTGCTCCCAATTGGGTTCCCTCCAAAAAAACTGAAGCACCGAACAGGGGTTCCTCCACTTCATTTAACACTTTACCATAAACTGTGGCGGTAACCTGTGAATAAAGGCCCTCTGAAACGAGTCCGAAGATGGTAAATAGTATTAACCTTCCCAATTTAAACCACATATTGTTTAAAATAAATTAAAAATGACTAAACAAAATAACTATTAAAAAATTACTCTACCTTATAAAAATGTGTTAAAACCGTCAGGTCACAAAAGGAATTGGTCGTTAACAAACCATAGACAGCTATTTTTTAGTGAAGATCTTAGTATTGAGGGAATTAAACTTTATCGCTCAAAAATATTAGCTATATTACCGGTTTTTTGAGGACATTCATTAGCCACAAACCTTTACACATGGCAGAAAAGAAGAAGTTTGGAACTTTTGCAGGAGTCTTTACCCCTTCCATACTCACTATTTTGGGGGTTATCATGTACATGCGCCTGGGCTGGGTAGTTGGGAATGCAGGCTTGTTAGGTGCCATTCTTATAATCGTAATAGCCCATGTAATAGCTGTGACTACGGGCTTGAGTGTATCTTCAGTGGCAACTGACAAAAAGATTGGTGCCGGCGGCATTTATTATGTATTATCCCGGAGCATGGGAATTCCTATAGGAGGCTCTATAGGTATAGCCTTGTCCGTGGGAACCGCTTTATCTATTGCCCTCTATTTAATAGGTTTTTCAGAAAGTTTTAATGCGTATTTCGGATTTGGCATGTCGGTCAATGATTTCAGATTAACTGGAACTATTGCATTGATAGTGTTAACGCTGCTTGCATTAATAAGTACGTCTCTGGCCCTAAAAGCACAATATTTTATTCTGGCGGCGATTGCCGTTTCATTGATTGCGATCTTTTCCGGATCATCTGAGTTTGTACCCGAATCTGTGCCCCTATTTTCAACCGAGGGCGCCGTACCCCTTGAGGTAGTCTTTGCCATATTTTTTCCGGCGGTTACCGGTTTTACGGCTGGTATTGCTATGAGTGGAGATTTAAAAGAACCTAACAGATCGATCCCTGTAGGTACCTTATCGGCTATTGGCGGAGGACTTGTGGTTTATATTGCCCTTGCTGTTTTTATGGCCTATACTATTAATTCGGATGTATTGAAAACAGATTATAACATTCTCATGAAGGTCGCCATTTTTGCACCTGCCGTTGTTGCCGGTATTTGGGGCGCGACCTTGTCTTCGGCCTTAGGAGGAATTCTTGGAGGTCCAAGGATTTTACAGGCCATGTCTATCGATAAGGTAACTCCTAAAATATTTGGTAAAGGAAAGGGAGCGAACAATGAGCCGGTGAACGCATTATTGATGGTGTTTATTATCGCAGAGGCTGGCATTCTCATAGGTGAATTGGACGTTATTGCGCGAGTGGTCTCCATGTTTTATCTCACTGCTTACGGTTTTATCAATATATCTTATTTCCTGGAAAGTTGGGCGAATCCTGATTTTCAGCCCAGTTTTAAAATTAAACGCTGGATCGGTCTGCTTGGTTTTGCCGCGTGTTTTGGGGTCATGTTCAAGTTAGATATGATTGCCATGTTTGCGGCATTGGCGGTAATCGGTGGTCTGTATTTTGGCCTGCAACGAAAGGAAGTAAAGCTACAATCAAATGACGTATGGAGAAGTGTTTGGGAAAACGTTGTAAACAAAGGGTTAAAAAAAATAGACGCAGAAGTAGATGAAAATTCCAATTGGAATCCAAATATTATTCTCTTCAGTGGCAAAAGCGACCATCAATCCTATTTATTGGAGTTATGTAAAACCGTCTCTGGCCGTACGGGCATAGTTACTAATTTTAAACTGATCCTTGATCCCAAAGATGACACACCCTTAAAGAAAACAGAGCAAGTCGTGCGGAATGAATCCTTTGCGGAACTTGGCATTTTTGGAAGGCAGGTTAAAGTGGAGAACATCTATAGCGGTATAACTAATATTGCTACAGTTTTTGGTTTTTCCGGTGTAGAACCAAATACCATAATGATGGGATGGCCCAAAGGTTTGGAAAATTCAGGGGAATATGCCAAAATGACTGAGACCTTGTTGTATTTGGATTATAACTTATTGTATTTGGATTTTGACAGGAAGAACAAATTCGGCAATTATAGCACCGTAGATCTTTGGTGGCGGGAAACAGACAGCAAGAATGCCGAAATGATGCTGAATATTGCACGATTTATAATCGCCGCCCCTAAATGGAACAATACCAATATTCGGGTATTGTTCGTGAATAACAACAATGTTGATAGTGCACTTATACATTCGAAAATTTCCAAACTTGTTGAAGATTTAAGAGTTAATGTTGAAATTAGAATTATTAACAATGCCGTAGAGCAAAAACCATTTTATAACATTATTGAAGAACAATCTGCGTCAACTGATCTGACCCTGGTGGGTATACCCAATTACAAAATTGAAAAACAGGCCGAATTTGTAATAAAAACGAATCAATTGTTTGAAACCATAGGCTCTACCTTATTGGTAAAAGCTGCTAATAATTTTAATGAACTAGACTTAACTCTGATCGAGGCGAATTCTGAAATTACATAAAACCGGGTATTGCTACAAGCCATTATCTAATTATAGAATAAATTTTTTAGAAGGGATGTACCGAGGTTTTGGATAATAAAAAAGCCCATCACTCGTGATGGGCTTTTGTGACAAAGTTTAAGCGTATATGTTAAATAACTTTTACGTTTACTGCATTTAATCCTTTTTTTCCTTCTGTAAGATCAAATTCAACTTCATCGCCTTCACGAATTTCATCAATTAATCCAGAAAAATGTACGAAATGTTCTTTGTTTGAACCTTCTTCAGTGATAAATCCAAAACCTTTGGCATCATTGAAGAATTTTACTGTTCCTTTACTCATTGTAATTTAATTTAAATGTATTTTTAATACTTATTATTAGGCAAAGATGGTGCCAATAATTTAAAATCCAAAAGATTAGTTAATTAATTTATAATCATTAATCATTTATTCTCACCATAATACATGCCTTACTGCCCTCAATAAGGCGTTTTTATATCTGTTTGTCTGAATTGTGTTTTCCTTCCCGTATGGCATCAGGGAATGCATTTTAAGTGGTGCCAGGCACTTTTTAATTAAAAGTCATATTTCAAAAGATCATTACCCAGGTTTGTAATGTAAAGCGTGTGGCCATCATCAGAAAAGAACATGCCCGTGAGTAATCCTGGCAGGGGATGAAACAGATCTGGTGAAAGTAATTCAAGTCTCTCCATTCCCAAATGACTTCTTCTATTCCATTCGTTTGTATTTTTTAAATTATCCTTTGAGGAACCATCAAAAATAACATGCTGAGAATGATTCTCAAAATCTACAGCAATCACTTGATTATAGAGCGGAGAAGCAATGATTAACCGACCTTTATGATCTATTAATATATTATCCGGAGATCCTACATTCGCAGCCACTCCAGAATATTTGGCCAAACCACTTGTTATGTCTACTTCAAATAGGTGTACTCTGTCCATCATGGTTTCTGAAACAAAAAGGTGCTTTTCATCCTTATCCATGGTGATACCATTTGCAAAATAAAGACTGTCGGCAATCTTAACAGGTACACTTTTTAAGTCGGCCATTCTGAAAACAGCTCCATGGGGTACAGGTAAATTTACATCACGAAACATTTCTTCCACATTAGTGCTCTTTGTAGATTGAGAGAACCATAGGGCTCCCGTTTTATCTCTGTAGATCGTATTAACCCCAAATGGATGATCATAGATCATTTCCACTTCTTCTGATTCCACATTTACCCGATAAATCTTTCCGTCTGCCACATCAGACATTAAGATATGTTTTCCATCGTGTTCCAATACAACCCCATTGGGTGCTGCCACTTGTTCCGGCGGCAGATGAACAAAACCCGCGGCTGCGAAATCACCAAATGGCCGATTGGAACCATCCTTTTCTATTAATCGGAGACCTTTCGCCTGATCCACCACAACAATACGTCCATCTTCCAAATAAACACCGTCCTCAGCGCGAAGTAAACTTCCATCACCCGGAAATAAATTCTCCTTTTGAAAAGTGAAATACGGCAAGGGTTTTATGGATTTTTGTGTATGGCTGCTCTCATCCTTTGTCTTAGGAGTATTACAACTCATAAAAGCAAAAGCGAAAATGACTAAAGCGTAAATGGATAGTTTCATAATTGACCTGTTTGCTATTGATAAAGATATAAGAAATTGGAATAGTGTTCGGGTATTTTTTGAATGTATAGTAACACCACCCTGATGTAATAGAATTCATCAAAGGATTGTTTTAAAAGGTCCCCTTGGTTGGGCAGTATTTTAGAACTAGCGTGCCGGCATCTTGTAGATTGTCCCGTAAAACTATTTTTACATAAATTCAGGTATTACTACATTGGCCTAATTACCACCCTCCATTTCACTTAACATTCGCCTCGCATTATCCCCTGTAGGACCGTCTGGGTCTAGTTGTATGGCCTTATTATAATATTCTTTAGCCTTCACCAGGTCGCCGGATTTCCAATACCCCTCAGCCAGGCTGTCCCATGCATTAGCAGATTCCGGGAAAAGCTTGGTATTCATTTCAAAGACATACAAGGCCCCTTCAAACTGGCCGGAGCCCAGCATTTGATAACCTGCCTTATTAAATTCTGCCTCAAAATTAAAAAACTTATAAGCAGGGTCCTGCACCATGCGTTGGGCTTCTGTAGCCAAAAATTCATACTTTCCATCCATAAAGAGCTGCGTGAGATAACCCATGGGATCTATGATAAAATTATCAGCAGAAAAACTCAAAGCAGTCTCCAAAACCGGATCTTCATTGGCACTATATTCTGTAAAGGTGGGTTCTACAGCCAAATGGGGTACCGTATAATCTGCATTTTCCCATTGGGGCTTATCCTGCCACCACGCAAAAGAAAGATAAACGGGTAGCTTTGAATTAGGTAATTCTACACGGCGATTGTCGCCATAGAAATTGATGTTTTCTGCGGTGGGTTCACCTACAAAGATGGCATTCGTATAATTGTCCAGTTCGTTGACCAAATTCTGGCAGGCGGAAAAAGTACGCCGACCTATTATGACGAAGAATTTCCCAGTTTGATTGATCTTTTGGTGCTCTATAATCCCTGTAACTATTGGCTTGTTCTTATAGTTGTTGCCACCGCCATTTAAACGTACGTCCAAAACTAATTTCTCTACCTCATTGTTGTCTATAAATTCAAACAGGCGTTTATAAAATGCCGGGATATTCTCGCTGGGGTCATCCTGTATCTGGCTATGCCGCACATAAACAGCCTTTTCATTGGGCAGGTATTCAAAATAATAGATTTTCTCCAGGTTTTTAAGGTAGAGCGGGTTGTTTGTCTGGTCTCTTGCCCCTGCCCAATCTGTACCAGGTCTGATCTCACCATATTCAAGGTGATCATGCTGTGGCTTGCCGGCAGCCACTTCAGTTGTAAAAGTCTTCCCGTTCTTTTCGAGTGTAAAAGCGATTTTATTTTTTAAGGTTTCCGTGACGCGCTGTGCATGCAAAACCTCAGGCACCACCAAATAAAAACCACCATAGGCCTTAAAGAATTGCTCATTCTCAGCGGGCACTACAGGATAGATGGCCTCTAAGACCTGGTTTATGGGCTTGTCCTCTACTTCAAGTATTTTGGCCCCCACTAAGGCTTCATAGTCCTTATGTGCCCCATTAATATATGTCCCATCCTTATATTGGTATATATTCAGGGGCAACTGCTGGTATGGAACGGGACTTTCCGAAAAACTTACCCTGGTATGCCCGTATTTGAACATCGCTATGATCCTGCCAAAACCTACGAGTACCTCATGATCCTGCATTTCAGGTATAGCCTTATAAAATTCCTCAATAGCTTCATCAAAAGCTTTTGCAGTGGTTTTTTTAAAAAGAAAAGGATAATCTTTGTGAACAGTATGTTGTAAAAAACGCAAATCTTCCTGCCATTGTGAATTGGTGAACATTTGCTGAGCAGGCACTTGCCAAAATAGCAGCAAGGCAGCTAAAAAAAGTAAATTTTTCATAGTAGAATTAGTTAGGAGTTAGCCCCAAAGAGCAAGGTATGCTCTTTATTGGACACCATTTATTAAAATATGTTACAAAAAAACTACAATCCGACTTTTTGATCTAGGATTTTAACCTGAATGCAGCATAGATACCTACCACCAAAATGTATTCCAGTCCAATAAACCAAAACCCCGGGTCACTAAAAAAAGAATGATGATCTCCCCCGGCTGGTATAATAAATACAGGTACTGTTATTATTGCATCTAAACAAATGGCAATCAAAAACATAAAGACCCCTAATTTAAACCCATTTGTATGTGCTCCGTTTTTATAATAAAACTTAGTTCCAAGAATTGCACTCGGTATTAAAGCTAAAGTGAGGACCACATTTGCCTGGAGGTCCGGATTATCCACGATTTTTACAAAATCAGATAAAATGTAGGCCGTAACGCCTAAGGTCCAAACTATTGCCGCAGCTATTAATGCTTTTTTGATTTCCATTATTCCTTTGTTATTAGGTTTGTTATCGATAATAAAATGAAAAAGTTAGCCTTGTTTCTAATAGTGGCCTACCCCTACCGGGTTCCATACCCCCGTTTTTACAGCAGCGTTTGCGTATTCCGTAAAATCTGTAGGTTTTCTTCCCAATACTTTTTCTATATCATTGGTGATCACAGAATTACTTTCAACCAAAACTTCTTCAAACAAATAATTGATTAACCATAGGTAGCCATCAGGCAAATTAAATTCCTGCATTATTACATTGTATTCTTCCATGCTAATTGGTGTGAATTGAATTTCCCTTCCTGTTGCCGCAGATATTTCACGGACCACATCTGAAAAAGTAAGCGTACGTGGACCGGTTAACTCGTAGATTTCGTTATTATGCTTATCATTCAGCAAAGCTGCAACCACGACATCTGCTATGTCATTGGCATCTACATAAGGGACCAGGGTATCATTTTTAGGTAAGGCAACATGGCCGGCAAGAATAGGATCCAGGAAAAAACTTTCACTAAAATTCTGATTAAACCAGCTCGCCCTTACAACGGTCCAGTCCAGCCCGGAATTCATGACAATTCGCTCGCATTTTTCTGCCTCTTTCTCCCCTTTTCCCGATAATAGCACTACTTTTTGTACTCCGGACTTCACTGCCTGCCTGGTAAACCCTTCAATGGCTTCGCTTGCTCTGGGGACCGCCAAATCTGGTTGAAAAGTAATATATACCTTATCCATTCCTTCCAGGGCGCCTGCCCAGGTAGTTTGGTCCTCCCAATCAAAAGAGGGTTCTTCACTACGGGATCCGATTCTGACAGATTGCCCTTTTTTTAGTAAGCTGCCTGCTACGCGACTTCCTGTTTTGCCTTTGCCGCCTAATACTAAAATGTTTTGTTTTTTTGTCATGATATTTATTTTTAAGATTTATAGATTACGTGTTTATAGTGTTGTTTCTGCTGAGACAGACTAGAATCAATAATAAAAATGAAAGTGTTGCACAAAGTGTTCTAATCAGATGATAGCTATTCCATTTACTTTCAAACTTGTCTCTAAGCAGCTTTATTTCTTCTGTGCTGGCCTGCATTAAATCTGTTTTATCCAATAACTCATTAAGGGGTACATTTCCGAAAAAGGTGACCAAACCTACCCCAATAATATACAGGGCAGCAGATGCAACAACCATCCATATAATAGCACTTGACGAGGTCCTGAATAAAAAGATATTTGCAATGTGTAAGAAGACCGGACCAAAGAATACGAGTATAAACGTGGGGTTAATAATGCTCCTGTTCATCTCCTGAAAAGACCGCAAATATCCCATATCAACCAGTTGTCCAACCCCAGGAGTAACCGCATTGTTCCATGTAAAACAAAGACCTGCTGTAAGTCCGGTTAAAAGTGTAGCCAGTACTACTACTATGGTTTGAGTGTCAAAATTTAGCGTTGTCATTATTACATTGTTTTAAGATTACAATGCAAATTTGTAGCTAAACCGAATGACTTATTTGTCTGAAAAGGATTGAAATTTGTTCCAAAAGGATTATGACTTTACCTCACTGGGCCGAAAGCCATATTTTTTGATAAACGCATTGGAAAAAGAACTCAGGCTTTCATAACCAACAGACCAGGCTGCTTCTTGTATGCTGACATCCTGCGAGCTCAAAAGATCATGGGCTTTTATTAAACGTTCATTCTGAAGGTATTTGTAAACAGGAAAACCAAACAGCTCTTTAAAATTCTTTTTGAGCTTAAAATCATTGAGCCCAATAAGTCTTGACAGTTCTGATATAGATGGAGGGGTCTCCATATTTTTGGAGAGTATTTCCCGGGCCTGATATAATTTTTCGCGCTCTGTTTCTTTTATAGAGGTGTTAGTATCCTTTTCCAAAGTGGAAACTTTCGCAAAGAAATGAGCTAATAATTCTGTAACCTGACTTTTGAGAAAAAGTGATCTGGCAGCACCTTCATAGGTATTGGTAAAAATTTTATCGACCGCATTTTGCATGTTATGGTCCATAAAAAAAGTAGGGCCCTCTACGTAATCACTGGTGGGGTTAATAAGTTCATTTAAGGTTTCTGCATAAATTTCGCGTTCGTCTTCCGGTAATTTATTCAAATTCTTCAGGCTATACAGGATAACCACACAATGTAACTTTTTGGATTTTGAAATGGTGTGGATAAAATCTACATTCTTATTCGCAAAGAAGGACATGGCCAGCCCCATGGTATTGTTGTAGCTTTTTTGATGGGTACCGTATCTTACATTTAAATCAACGTTACCAGATCCATAGAATGCAAAGGCAATAACATCTTCATCAAAACCACAGGTATCAACGGTCTCTTCATTAGAATCTGCATATTCCAGAAGAACTAAGAAGTCGTTTATATTCAGGAAATCTCTTGTCATATTAAATACTAAGATACTTAATTAGGCAATTACTAAGAAGATTCAATTTCTTTTACCTCCCCGTCCTGCAGGTTCAAAAATAAAAAGTATAGCGGAAGTTACAGAGGCCTCCAAAATGTGGGAATTTAAAGTGCAATAGTCTCGGTTGATGACTCCTGGTAATAATTAAGTATTAAGAAAGTTTAATGACTTAAATTGGAACACTGCTTTTTAGCCCTTTTACAAAATACATCTTCAGTTTGCCCCTGTTCTTCACCTCTATTTCTCCGCGGTATTCACAATCTGCGGCCTCTTTTATCAGGGCATAGGTGTTTTCTGAGATATTAATGCGGCCGGGTTCCGACATAGACTCCATACGCGACGCCACATTTACAGCATCACCCCAGATATCATAGGCAAATTTTGTGGTTCCTACTACCCCGGCAACCACGGGCCCGGTATTGATGCCAATTCTAATATCAAAGGTCAATTCACTTGCGGTTACATCATTTTTTGTCTCCTCTACAAATGCAACAATTTCCAGGGCAGCCAAAACCATTCTGTAAGCATGATCTTTCTCATTATCATTTAATCCGCCGGCGCACATATAGGCATCGCCTATGGTTTTTATTTTTTCCAAACCATACTTCTCCATAATAGCATCGAACTTTGAAAAATAAAAACCCACTGTTTTAACCAAAGCCTCGGGTGACAACTTTTCCGAATAGCTGGTAAAGCCCTTAAAATCTGTAAATAGCACCGTTGTAGCTTCGTATTTTTTAGCTTTTACCGTACCATAATTCTTTAATTCCTCTGCGGTTTCCTCGGGGAGTATATTTAGCAATAAACGATCTGAGCGATCTCTTTCTTCCTCAATGATTTGTTTTGTTTTTCTGATAAAGTTATTACGCCGGTACAAGCCTATGGCCATGATGCCTATTAATAATAGCGCTATGGCTGTACCAATGGTCATATTGCGCTGGTTTTTTTCTCTTTGCTCTGCCAGGTCTACCTCTGTCTGCTTTTGAGAGACTTCAAAATTGGTGCGTTGATCCGCCATTTGCTGAACGGTTTCAATGTTTCTTACACTGTCCCTGTATAGAATATGCTCCTTATAATGTTTATAAGATGCTGTTAGGTCTCCGGCTTGTTCGTATAGCTCGGAAAGCTGAAGATTAGATTCACTGATCTGCTTTTTTAAGCCATACTTTTTGGCAAGTTCCAAGCTTCTATTGGTATAACCCAAGGCAGTGGGAAAATCCCCTTTTTTTTTATAAATATCAGACATATAGGTGAGGTACTCTGCTATAGGGGAATAATCTTCCAATTCCTCCAGTATTTTTATAGCTTCATTGATATTCTCTTCTGCAAGGTTGTTGTTACCTTGCTCGGCATAAACCATTCCCATATTTCCCTTGTTGTAAGCCGACCCGATTAAATAATCGGACTTTTTGAAAAGGAGACCCGACTCTTCAAAATATTGCAATGCCAAATCGTACTTTTTAATATTAAAAGCTTCATCACCAGCATTTATCAAAGCAGTAGCTAAAGAAATGGTGTCATCTGTTTTTCTTAATAGGAGAATGGCTTTTTTGTAATAGATTTCGGCGTTATTGGAGTTCCCCATTTCAGAATAAACGTCTGCAATTGACATATACGCAACTCCCTCACTATAATAGTATTGAGCTTTAGTAGCAGCTTTCAAACTCTTAAAATAGTCCTCCAAGGCAATGTCTAAGTTTCCAAGAATTCTATTTATATTTCCCTTTAGAATGTATCCTTTTGATAGATATTCATAATTCTTCTCTATATTAGAGAGGTCAATCAATTCACTGGCATAATTAAGGGACAATGGGAGATCTGTAATCTCATTAAAAGAGAGCTTTTGGAGTAATTCTAATTTTTCGAGGCCCAAAAGTTCATCTTCCAAATATATTTTTTTCAGACTATCCGAAATTCGTTGATCCTGGGCAAAATTACCCAAAACCTGAAAGCAAACAAAGCCTACGGTTAAGTAGGCTTTAATTAAAAAATTGAAAGATTTCAATATAATTATTTAGGATTACCTCTTAATTTTGGATCAAGAGAATAAGATTGCGCTGCTCCATTGCCAGGAGGGTCAATAGAAAAATTAATAGTGTAGGTGTCCACCACCCCGTCTATACCATCTTTTAAAGTAGCAGTAACTATACCTGATTGGCCAGGAGGGTCACTGGCAAAAAAACTTGGATTGTTCGAGATACTATCAATCAATACTCTGTAGCCATCTGAACCACTATTCTTACCCTTCCAGATTACCTTATTCGTACTATAAACATCAGAACAGTAATCATTTAGTGTTCCACCCGGTGGGATCTTTCCTGGTGCAGTAAGATTATTATCACTTAGACCACAGTATGTATCAAGTTCAGTTTGATTTGTTGATAAAGGTTGAGGGATTGCAGTGTAAAGATCTTTGGCACGTACTTCCAAAGTAATAGTTACTGGTTTATTTCCTCCGCTCATAATTTTGGTTAGTTTAGGTTAGTAATTAAAATTCTAAGATACTATTTTTCTATTAACAAATTTAACTTGGACTTAATATTTACAATGGAAAAGTAGCTATTCTTTTACCAGGAAATTTTTTTAGGACGTTTAACAGGCAACTGTTTTGTTCTTTCGTAAGGGTCAAATAGTACTATATCGGTAACTTAGTTCTAATGGTTAGTATTAGCTGCCAGACCTATTAGTCTGGCGATGCATATTCGAAATATAGTTTATTTCCTATATCGCCTTCCGGTTTGTGTTTGTACCCCAGAAACCGATACCATGATATTCGATCCGTATCGTCCGCTTCGGCGTACTGGCTAATGCTACACCCCTTAAATTGCAAAGCTAATTCTTTGGCTATCTTGCGCATGTTAAAACTTATCTGCATTCCATATGTTTCCATATGTTTACTTGATATAAAGAAGGTCGCATATTTCTTATCCCCAACTTTGTACCCACCAACTATGGCCAATGGTTCATCGTCCGGCGTTTTCCATATTTTGGAATACCCGTCCTGTTGGGTTAATTTAAGACGTTCCTTGATAAACTGCAAGGTTTCCTGCCGTTCACTTTCGTTATCAAGTTCCCACTCCCACTGCAATTTCTCCCATGGATTTTCGAGAATATACATTATATCAGCAGAGCTTATTTCATCGTGTTGTTCAGACATGCTGTTGGGTTTCTTTAAAAAAATGGAAGACAATTTAGTATTTGTTTTTGGGTATTCCTAAGAATTAAATCCACTTTATAAGCTATTTTTTAAACCTGGAATAAAGTATTATCTTCTTTTTGGTATTAATAAAATACACGCCGGAAAGCAGCACAATAGCGGCAATTATGGATTGCAGGGTGATGGGT
>NZ_JBATKE010000160.1:0-5331 GCF_049669105.1 Eudoraea sp. | reverse complement strand
GATATATACTTTGTATTTTCCAACCTGAGGTGGTATTCGCACCTGGTCAATTAAGCTCCTGATATCATCAACAGAATTATTGGATGCCGCATCCAGCTCAAAAATATTGAATGCAAAATCTTCATCTTCTTTTTCTGTACCGTCCTGGTTGATCTGTTTGGCCAAAATCCGTGCGCATGTAGTCTTTCCTACGCCTCTGGGGCCACAGAATAAAAGCGCTTGAGCCAGATGGTTATTATCTATTGCATTCAGCAAAGTATTTGTTATGGCTTCCTGGCCCACAACATCCTTGAAGGTTTTGGGTCTGTACTTACGCGCCGATACAATAAAAGGTTCCAATTAAATAAGGTTTTGTAGGCTAAATATAAACGCCTACTCTGTTATATACAAATATAGAAATAGCCGTCAATTCTGGCGTTTAATTTGGATATATATGCCCAATTTTTATCAACAATTGTTTTGTAACAGAACTATTGCCCAAGGGTGTAAATGCCAAAATATTCATTATTATTTCCATGTCGGGATTTGAAATAGCATGCATGAAGACAAATCAAAGTATGAATAGAGCCGTATTTCTTTTTATGCCTAAATGGGATATCGTACCTTTGCATTAAACAGGTCGCCTTATCGCGCTAACAATTTATGTTGGTGAGGAAAGTCCGGACACCATAGTGCAGCATAGCGGGTAACGCCCGTCTCTTCCGCCATGTGCGGGAGAAGGACAAGTGCAACAGAAAGCAAGTACAGGTAATGCTGTAGTGAAATCAGGTAAACTCTATGCGGTGAAACGTCATGTAAATCAGCGTTTGAGGACTGCACGTTCAAGCTGAAGGGTAGGCGGTTAGAACTTTTGGGTAACCTTTAGTCCAGATAAATGATAAGGAAGGTCTCATTGAGGCCTTACAGAATCCGGCTTATGACCTGCTTTTAAAAAAACTCCCTTGTTCTATAAGGTCTATTTTAGATTTAAGAGCGAGGGATTTTTTTATTCCATAGTCTCATTTGATTCAAAAAAACTAAAAATACTCCCTCCGTATTTCTTCATGTATTTAAAATTTTCAACAACAGATAAATCGGTGTGTTTGGAATGCTCTATTATTAAAATCCCATTTTTATTTAATAATTGTCTTTCAAAAACAATTGAAGCAATCCTGGAACAATCTTCGAAGGTAAAATTATAAGGTGGATCAACAAATATAATATCAAAATTCAGCTTTACTTTTTCAATAAACTTAAAAACATCACTTTTAATAGCAGAAATATTAAAGTCAAGTTCATGGGCCATTTTTGCGATAAACTTAATACATCTGTAATCTTTATCAACTGCCACAATTTCCCTGCTGCCTCTGGAGGCAAATTCGAAACTTATATTCCCCGTACCAGAAAATAAGTCCAATACTTCCAGATCCTCAAAATAATAGTTGTTATTTAAGATATTGAATAAAGCTTCTTTGGCCATGTCCGTAGTGGGACGTACAGGTAGCCCCTTGGGGGCCATGATACGGCGGCCTTTATGTGAACCGGAGATAATGCGCATTAAAGTGCGTTTAGTACTGTAAAATCGACTACTTCCTTATCTAACTCTTCAGTTGAATAAATATCGCTGGGTGGAATAAATAATGAAATATGCTGTATATATTCATAGGCAATATTGTAAAGCTCATCGCCCATATCGACAGCACCGAAAAGCCTTAGTTTTATGGTTTCTGTATTCAGTTTCAATTGTTCTAAGGTAAAAAGGAGGTAATAAATAAAATCTTCTCTGGTGCTAAATTGAAAACTATTAAAGAATAATAATTGCTTTTGAGTGAGTACTGTAATATCCATCTGCTTACCGGCAACATGCACATAACAAATAGGCTCATTTCCATTGCTGTGCGAATTTAATAAGGATTGCACCATAACTGTCCCATGGTGCATGAATTCAAATTCCCCAAAAAGATCATAAATGTAATTGTTGATATTTACAAAAGGCACATATACATTTACCAGATCGTAACTATCAATCTCATCATATTCAACGAGATCATTCGCTAGTATTTTGACATTAAACTTAAGATAGTTGGCAAGTTCTGCTTTATCAAATAATGGTTTAGGAACAAGGCTAAAGAGATTATTTCTATGAATAACCACGACCTCTGTAAAGGAATAATCTTCAAGTTGTATTTCTCTGAATAACTGTTTTAATTCCTTTTGCATCTCATAAGGGCTTAGCTCTTTACCAAAGTTACGCCGCTTGTAATGTTTGATCGCGTTAGCTATGGTGTCCACGATACAAAAAGAAAGTCCATTCAAGCTAACCTGAATGGACAATTTATGAAAATTTTCAATATTGTTATTGATCTCCTTTTTTGTCATATATAGGGGGCCAGTTACCATTGGTACTTACATCTGTAAGCGAACCTACTCTAATTTCTGGTCCGTTTACTTCTTCAACACTTATTTGAGCGTTTTCCCTGGCCATAAGATCCTTAGGTTGGTCGTATAAAATAATATCCTTTTTAACTTTGGCTTCAAAAACCGGAGCCTTGTAGCCTCCCTTATCAACAATTTCAGCTTTCATATCAAATGTTTCTCCACCTTGAGCGTAAGGAACATTCATCATGCTTTTATAGCGATCATCGCCTTTAAATAAGGAATCCTTTACGGAAACAAATCCCAGGGTATCAATAATGGTTACTTCTCTTAAAAGATCAATTCCATAAACCTTGTCAAACTCCATGTATGAAGAGTCTCTTTGCTGAGTTATTGTATATTTTCCGGTATCCACAAAAGTTATAAGACTTTTAAAGTCGTTGGCAAATTTTCCATTAACTGTCCTGTAGGCTTCCTGAGAATCTCGGATGTCCTTTAAATTGGAAATTACTTTAGAAAAACGTTCTTCCTTTATCTTTTTAAACTCAATAGGCCCTGTTACAGATCTATAGATTAGGTATCCAAGTCCTACACAAATTATCCAAAGTACTATCTGAAGTATGGTTTTCATTTTTAACTGGTATTAATTATCTTTAACTGGTATTCACAAATCTACAATTTTTTTTTAATCGTAAAAGGTTTTGTCGCAAAAATCCTCTTTATATTTGAAGGCTTATGAAATTGCTTACTGCGCCTTCTTTTTATAAACTTCTTAAGGATAACTTTCCTCATACACCCACATCGAAACAAGAAGTGGCCTTACAACAGCTGGCACATTTTGTGTTATCTGAAAAAAAAGAGGAAGTCTATTTGTTGAAAGGTTTTGCCGGAACTGGTAAAACAACCATAGTAGGGGACATCGTTTCTAATTTATGGAAGACAACTATGAAGGCAGTTCTGCTGGCACCCACCGGAAGGGCGGCCAAAGTGATGAGTAATTATTCCAAAAGTCAGGCCTTCACAATTCACCGGAAAATCTACTTTCCGAAAAAAGAAAGTGGGGGAGGCATAAAATTTATACTTGCACCAAACAAGCATAGGGATACAATTTTTATTGTGGATGAAGCTTCTATGATCCCTGATGCACCATCAGATTCCAAGTTATTTGGAAATGGCTCACTCTTAGACGACTTGTTGATGTTTGTGTACTCCGGCCATAATTGTAAATTGATTTTAATTGGTGATACTGCTCAGTTGCCACCGGTTCATTTGCAAATCAGCCCTGCTTTGGACAGCGAAAAACTAGCTCATAATTATAATAAAGAAGTTACAACCTTAGAGTTAGATGAAGTAGTAAGACAGGCAGAAGACTCCGGGATATTACTGAATGCCACCAATTTGCGGGAGCAATTACAATCTGGCTACTTAGATGAATTTAGATTTGATGTTAACCCCTATAAAGATATTGTAAGACTAATTGATGGCAATGACATTCAGGAAGCAATTGATAATTCATACAGGGAAAATGGGAAGGAAGAGACAGTGCTAATTGTTCGCTCAAATAAAAGAGCAAATTTGTATAATGAAAACATAAGAAACAGGATATTATACCTGGAAAATGAGTTAGCTCCCGGCGATTATATGATGGTTGTCAAGAACAATTACTTTTGGTTAAAGACCAATTCAGAGGCCGGTTTTATTGCAAATGGTGATATTATTGAAATCCTGGAGATTTTTTCTATTAAGGAACTCTATGGTTTCAAATTTGCGGAGGTAAAAGTGAAAATGGTAGATTATCCGAACCAAAGACCGTTTGAGACTGTCTTATTATTAGATACAATAAGAGCTGATACACCTTCATTGTCTTATGAAGAAGGAAATAGGTTATATCAGGAAGTACAAAAGGATTATGCTCATGAAAAGTCCAAATACAAACGTTTTCTGGGAGTAAAGAATAACAAATACTTTAATGCCTTGCAGGTGAAATTTTCATATGCCATTACGTGCCATAAATCGCAGGGGGGACAATGGAATACTGTATTTGTAGAGCAACCTTATCTTCCGAATGGAATAGATCGTGAATATTTGCGATGGCTCTATACCGCGGTAACCAGAGCTAAGGAAAAATTGTACCTGATCGGGTTCAAGAGCGATTTTTTTGTTGATCAGGAATGACTTAAATTAGTACAACAGATTTTTATAATGACATCTGAGACAATTATTAGTATATTTCTTGGAATCGGGCTGGCCGCTTCGGTTGGGTTTAGGGTATTTTTGCCTTTGTTTGCACTTAGTCTTGCAGCCTATTTCGGCGTTTGGGAATTAAACGAACAGTGGGTATGGATTGGTAGTCTTGCAGCATTAATTGTACTTGGGGTTGCTACAATAATAGAATTATTGGCCTATTTTATTCCTTGGGTGGATAACTTACTTGATAGCTTAGCTATTCCCCTTGCTGCAATTGCAGGTACAGCCGTTATGGTTTCGACAGTGGCAAATTTGGATCCGGTTGTTACGTGGTCCCTTGCCATTATAGCCGGAGGAGGCACTGCAACGGCTATAAAAGGAGCTTCAGCAGCTGGAAGAGTTGTTTCTACGACAACTACAGGAGGTTTGGCGAATCCATTGGTTTCTGCCTTAGAATCCGGAACCGCTATTGTCGTTTCAATCGCATCAATATTTGCTCCAATACTTGCTATGGTGTTGGTTATTATTATACTAATTTTTATTTTTTCCATTTATCGAAAACTAAGGCCAAGAATTAAACATTAATAAAAACTATATCAATGACTAAAATAATTGCCATGATACCTGCGCGTTATGCCGCAACCAGATTTCCAGGAAAATTGATGCAGGATTTAGCGGGTAAACCTGTCATTGTCAGAACTAATGAGGCCGCTTTAAGGACAAAATTATTTGATGAGGTTTATGTAGTAACAGACAGCCCTATCATTTATGATGCTATCGTTAAAGTAG
>NZ_JBATKE010000159.1:0-1931 GCF_049669105.1 Eudoraea sp. | reverse complement strand
GTTGAAAAACTCGGTTTTGCGAGCGGCGCGAAAACTCACGAAGAGTTTTGTTCAATCCTGCGCGCGATCGCGAGTAATGGTTAGCGGCTCTGAGCTGCGCCAGGAGGGATTTTCATAGTGATTGCATTACCTCCTCGTATCTACGATACGAGTCTGACGGTAGAACGCAAATGAAAAACTGAAGATTCTGAAAGCAGAGTTTTTCAACAGAATAGACCCAAAGGAGCCGCTCGGAAATATTCTCGTGCGATGCTGAAAGTGCCATTGAAATTGCCTGAAGACATTGTCGATTACGTATCGAGAAACTACGCAGAGGAAGAAATTCCTATCGTCATGGCTGCCCTTGGGAACGCCAAACTGCACGATGGTCGTGACCCGGATTTCAGGATGCTTCGCTGCGCACTAGTCGGATCCAACAATTCTATTGAGGGCATTGAGAACCTCGTATCTCTCCTCGCTGTCGACTATCGCGATGTAATCGTCGCGGGTGAGTATGCCGACAAGGACGGGGAGCTGGTCCAGGTTCGCGATCTTTCGCTTCCAATTTCGAGCGACGGCCAATGATTATTCAGCGGCCGCTCCTGGCCGATTGCGGTAGTTCTCGATCTGCCTAAAGCAGACACTCGAGTGGCAGGTCTCGGGAAAAGCAGCCGCTCGATCTCAGTGCGAACAAAGGGTCAATACTTGTCGCTCGCCTTACTTACTTCATGGCGAGCCTACAAACTCTTGCTGAATTCTCGACCGCCACCTAATCTTATTGTCTATGACTCGAGTCAGTCAGGTTCGCGTGCAAGAACCAAGCATCTCGAACAAAAGAGGCTTCTCTTATCCTCGCAGACCCGATCAATTTTCTTCGTCGGTATCGATCTTGTAGCAACTACGCACGCCACCTCGCGACGTCGGCACCCCAAGTACGACGCCACCCTCGGGCACTTGGTGCGGGCTTGGAAAAAAATATTCTCCCCAGACTTCCGGTTTCAAGACATCATGGATCAGGGCCTCAAGCTCCGACATGTTGATGATGAGTACAGGGTTTTCCTCTCCTAGCAGTCGCGGCCTACCTGTTCGTGCGTCCTCGATTACGTCGCTCCATGACTCCGATTCGGTATCGATACTGCCGCTCAAGTCTTTGGCCCTTGCCATAGCTAACCGTTTCAGGCGTCCCTGATTCAGCTGTAATTTCTGGCTCGCCATCTCGTTGTCCTCGTACATACTTCGGAAATCGTACCATGCTGGCAGATGCTATTGCGCTGTTGATTTGCGCGCGGGATTGACCCTACTCTTGCAACCTGGAAATTCCGCGATCCGCTCAAGACTAAAAGTAAGTTATCCAGAGATCTACGAAACAGCGGATGGGTCAGATATCAATGCAAAGAATCACCTTTGGCTCAATTTTCGGTGCAAATCAACAACAGGGACGGGCGGATGTCAACCTGAGCCCGGTTCAGGTGACGTAGAGTATCGGCAATTCACTTCTAGTGAATCACTGATTATGTTTCTGCCCCAAGCTGGAAGATTAAGAGAAACCTCGTTCGCTCCCCAAGGGCGAATTCCTGAACCAAGATAGCCCTAAGCCGAGTGTACTCATTGCCAAGTTAGGTGCGTCCGGCCGGGTGTCTGCGCTACTGATGATCTGCACAGGTCCTATTCCGGCAAGCTTTTGATTGAAAAGTCCGATTGCGGCAAGAATCACGAAACTCACAACTGTGAGAATCCACGAAATACACTCCGATTTCGGCAGAGTTCAACGAAAATATGCGGCAGACATATGGTTGAACCGGCAGGGGTCTTTTCGTATCTGCAGCCTGCAGCGGTGTCGAATTGATGTCGACTACCCCTATCGGCATAATCCGCAGCTGTTTCGAAGCCGCTGCTTCTACCCAACCCGTCGAGAGTACCCCGAATGCAAACAACCTCGCTTACCTCTATTC
>NZ_JBATKE010000158.1:0-8574 GCF_049669105.1 Eudoraea sp. | reverse complement strand
CAGTACTACTTCATCAAGCCGCTCTACATCTTCCTCCAATTCAAAATTAAGCTGTCCGTCATTATACAAAATTACCTGCATCAAAATACTTTCAATTCCTAAAGATCTTGTTTCTAATATAGTGTTTCCTGAAGGCAGCACAATGCTGTAGTACCCTTCTTCATTGGTTACTGCACCCGTATTTTTTCCTTTTACAATGATAGATAGGTTAGATAGTGGTTCCCCACTTTTGCGGTCTGTAACCGTTCCTTCCAGGCGATAGTTTTTGCGTGCACTATTTTTGTCTTCTTTACCAATTCTATAGACATTTATTTTTCTTTGGTCGGCTTTGTTTGTTCTACCAAAAAAAGTCGGTACAGCAGTGGTCAATGCTTCGGTGCTCACTGAATCACGCAATGTATCTTTTGGTTTACCAAAAAAGCCTTCAGGAAGTTTATCATAAACTATGCTGTTTTTAGTAAGTATTACTGTAGATTGATCTAAAATGTAAAAGTTGATAAGGGTATTTTCAAAAATATCCTCCAAAATATTTTCTATTGAAACAATGTCGTAACTACCTTTTATCAAAGTACTGTCTAACCAACTCTCAGCATAATAAAAACGATACGCCGTATTCTTTTCAATTTCTGATAGCGCTTCCTCAATAGATAGATTATCGAAAATTATTGAAATCTTGCTATCATTCTTTTGAGCAGAGATTTGGACAAAGCTAAGCACGAGAAGTAACCTTATAAGAAATTTCATTGCGCCAAAATAGATTCTCTGCTTAAGTACAGTTGGTGAATTCGTCTTATTAAAACCATAAAAGCTGCATCCTGACCAGATTTATCCAGGGGTTTTTTATAGTATTTATTGATCTCTTTTTTATATTCTGGAAAGATGCTTATAATATCTTTAACCTTTCTAATTTCATAGTAGATGTTATTAAACTGAAGACAATACCATTCATTTCCCTTATAAAACTGACTGTATAAACGACTGTCCTTGGATATTTTACCTTTTTTAGAGACATGTTTTTTATATAGTTTGAAGCCATCCAGTACTAAGAGCTCTTCAAAAAAACCATCCGGACTTGAATTTCTATCCGTATTTTTGATTTTGATAAAACTGTGATTATTTATCCAAAATTTATCCAACTTATTCCTTATGGTCTTTATAACCCCTTTTCCAAACCCATATTCCACATTCAACAGCACTTCATCTTCATAGATATCATATTTTATAGGTACATCATAAAAAAGTTGCTTATTATATAGTAAGGTCCCCTTTACAAAATCAGCAGAATCAAAAAATGGATGATTATCATCCACCACGAGGTATTTTGGTATGTATTCTACCCCATTATACAAATCTGTATTTTCTATCCCAAATACATTATCGAACCAAGAATAAAAAGAAGATATTTCATTTGATGACTGACCTTGTAAAAAGGCACATACCAGTAAACAAATCCATGAAAACAGAGTGGAAATAAACCTGTGATTTAAACCTAAACAATTGGATATTATCACAATAAGACTATGGCTTTATAAATTTTAATATAATTGTTTATGGCTACTAAGAACGAAATAAAGATATAATAAATCAGGAACTAATTATTGAGTTGCGGACGAATTATCAATAAGGATTTTGAAGTAGTCTTAATTTCCTCCTTATTCATCATCATTTTCCTGAATTCACCATTGATAAACATTTGTGCCTGATCTTTATAATGGGGGCTAAATGGGTTCCCGGACTGGCCGGTAGGTAAAATACTCATGCTATTCTCAATATCCGAAAAGTCAACAATACGTCTTGTAGATGGTCCTGAACTTACTTTATTCTGGCCATCTGCAGTATATGGAAAGAACATATTGTTTATAACCTCTCTGGTTCCATGTACAGGAAATGGGCCCACATTAAAAAAAGAACGGAACATTTCAACCTGACCTATTGGATGGCCATGTTCCAGGGTATGTACTTTGTCCCAGGTCCATTGTGAACTTCGCTCACCATACTCCTCTTTTAACGATTTCAAGGCCATTACAAACGAGGTTAGAACGATATCTTTTTTGCTTTCTTTTGTCTCTTCCGTTCGGGTATTATCCCACCAAACTGATATTTTTTTCTGGGCCATTGGAGCTATCAGCCGTTTATGAAAATGGGTAGTTAAAAATTGTTGAAAAAGGTCAGGACCTAATTCATCTTCAAATGTATTTTTAAGGAAAAAGTAAATCCATCTGTGAAATATAGTAGCTTCCACACTATTTAAGGGAGAATCACCATCCCAGGAGCTTAGTTTATCCAGAAGGTTAATATCCTCTTCGCTTAAGTTCTTAACATTGACAAGTTTGGCAAGGTTAGTTATAATTTCGGGATTTACAGAGGAGATGCCATCTGTGATCATTTCCATCATTGAATTTTTGTCCCAATCATCCTTCTCCTCTAATAATTGCACTATGCGCTTTGCCCTGTTCTCAGGTAAATAGTACCCGGGGTATTGCATCCCGGCAATGGAATCTGGCTGGTTATTTGCGGAGTACACATAGTTCCAGGGTGGATTAACGGCGGATGGATTCTCACTAAAATCCAGAAAACGTAACGGTTCATAAGCGCCGGAACTACCATCCATAATTAACTTGGTCTGAGCACTATCTGGCATCTGGTATAATTTTGCCGCAGCCCACCAGGCCACATTACCTTGTTTGTCTCCATACATAATGTTCAAGCCGGGAGCATGTATGTCTGGCAAAGTTTTTTGAAATTCCGCGATATTCTTAGCATGGCTTATGCCATATAATGCATCCAGTACTCTGTTTTCCAATTTAGTGTAGATCCATGATATACTAATAGGTTTATCACCGGAAATTTTATTGGATATGCTGTCCATTACGGATCCGTGATACGTTTTCTTATAACTAAAGGTAACATCAGCGCTGTCTTTTATTTTAATGAGGTTAGAAACAATTTCATAATTCTCCCAACCCTCTTTGGTTTTGTATTTTTTAGGGTCAGTAGGATGTGTTTCCTCATAATAAAAATCAACGTCATCATTTTCAAACATAGTAACCCCGTATGCCAGATTTCTATCATGTCCGAGAACCGGAAAGGGTATCCCCGCCATGTGATAACCATATTTCTCATAGCCCGGGGTGCTTACATGAGCCTCATACCAAACGGACGGCTGAGCAAATCCAATGTGTGGATCATTCGCCAGGATTACTTTCCCTGATTTGGTCTTAACCGGTGCTATTACCCAACTGTTGCTACCTTCAAGTTGTGGAATAGGTAAGTTTTCCAAAGCCTTTGATAATATAGCTATTATACGCAACTCTGATGAATCTGTAACTCTAGCTTTATAGTTCTTTATCCATTCCGTATTTATATCCACATCAATTTCCAAATCTTTAAGATATTCAGGGCCTAATTTATTTTTGATCTCCGTTAGTAATGGATCTGTTTTTTGGGCCATTGCAAAACTAAATGCCATGTAACCAATAGAATTGTAAACATCTCTGAGACCAAAGGGCTGCTTTTCAATACCTGTCAGATAAAACTCTACCGGAGTAGGCCCATTTTTTATAAATTGGTTTATCCCATCCAAATACGCCTCAGTAAGCTGTATTGTCCTATCCGCAGGTTTCCGTTGTTCGATAGTTCTGGCAGATGCCTCATCAATACCCAGGGAAAGAAAAAATTTATCCGTTGATAGTAATTTAGAACCAAAAACCTCTGATAACCCACCGCTGGCCACCCTTCTCAACAATTCCATTTGCCAAAGTCTGTCCTGGGCATGCACGTAACCAAGAGTTCTGATTGCATCCTCTTCGTTTTCAGCATAAATGTGGGGAATACCATAGGTATCATAATAGACAGATACCTCATCAGACAGATTTAATAATTGTTTTTCACCTTCATAATCAGGTTTCAGGGTTTGTATGAAGATGAACGCGGCAAGAAATATAATTCCTAGTAATGCCAGTAAAATAAGGAGGATTTTTTTAATTTTCTTCAAGAGTAAGGCTTTGATGTTAAAGATAAAAAAATAGGGAACTACTTAAATTATTCTGGTCTTTTTTTTGATCCGTTTGTTATAAATGGGATTACAAATTTTAAAATCCCAATTGGATATAGCGTTAAATATTCAGTAGCGGAGCGTATAATAGTTCTATGGCAATGCGCTTGTCAATTCACCTTTAGTCAGCTCTTCGAAGTTTTTAAGCCCAAGTTGTAACCAATTTCTATAGGTTTCACTATCCGCATTTTGAATTGAAGAATTTAAGACCTCCAGATCAGGTGATAACAACACATAATAAGGCTGTGATGCTGCCCCGAAGTTCAATGTTTGAAATGTACCCCATTTCTCTCCAATAGATTCAATATTTTTCACCCTTCCTGATTCAAATTTATAATCAAATCTTTCATTTTCGGGGAGTAATTTCCTGTCGTCTATATATAGGGAGATCAGTACATAATCCTCATTAAGTATCTCGTAAATATCAGGTTCACTCCAGACGTTTTCTTCCATTTTTCGACAATTAACGCAGGCCCATCCGGTAAAATCAAGTAAGATAGGTTTATTTTCTTTTTTGGCATATGCCAACCCTTCTTCAAAATCTTTAAAGCAATTCAGTCCAAGTGGGCAATTATTTTCTTTTTCCACAACGGAATAAAAATCCGGAGGTGGAAACCCACTTAATAATTTAAGGCTGGTAATATTAAAAACACCTAAAACCAAATAAATGGTAAAAGCAGCAGTTAAAATGCCAACTCCTATCCTGGTTTTAGATAACTTTTGTTTTGGCCCTTCATGTGGAAATCTGATAACTCCAAATAAGTATAACACCAAAAGAACAAAAAGAAGAATCCAGATCCCCAGGAAAATTTCTCTTTTAAATAAACCCCAATTGCCAACAAGGTCTGCATTAGACAAAAACTTAAAAGCCAGTGCCAATTCCAGAAACCCAAGAAATACCTTAACGGTATTCATCCAGCCCCCGGACTTAGGCAAGGTGTTTAGCCATGCAGGAAACATAGCAAATAAGGCAAAGGGCAATGCAAGGGCAACTCCAAATCCCAACATCCCAGCGGACAAATTGTATGCGACATCACCTTCAGCCAAAGTAGTGCTTCCTAAAAGTCCTCCCAGAATTGGCCCGGTACAGGAAAAAGATACTATGGCTAATGTTAATGCCATAAAAAATATTCCTAACCCTCCTCCTACCTTAGAAGATGCGCTATCCATTTTAGTGGACCATGAGCTGGGTAATGTTAATTCATAATAACCGAAAAAAGAGAATGCAAAAAACACAAAAACAACAAAAAAGGCTATGTTGAGCCAAATATTGGTGGCTATTGTATTAAGAATCTGCGGATCTACTGAATCAAATAAATGAAAGGGCAAGCTAAGCAAGAAATAGATTAAGATGATGTAAAAACCGTATAAAGAGGCCTGAAAAATACCGGCAGATTTCTTCTTCGAATGTTTAGTGAAATAAGAAACTGTAAGTGGAATCATTGGAAATACACAGGGAGTCAACAATGCAATCAGGCCTCCTAAAAATCCAAGACCAAATATCATCCACAGACCAGAACCCTTGTTAAGGCTGGCACTATTATTTCCTTTAAGCCTTTCTTTATTTTTTAAGTTGAGTTTTAAAGCAGAACTAAGGGCCAGGTCTTTGTCATCAAGTATTGCTTCTTCAATAACTATGTTTCCTCCGCTCAGGGATATCCTAAAAGTATGCTCTTTTGGAATACATACTTCCTTACATACCTGATAGAAAAGCTCCACATCTATTTGGGATACCGCCGTATTGAGTAACTTTATTCTTTGTGTAAAGACTGCATCATTTAGAAAGAATGTCTCGTCTACCTCAAAAATATCACTGTATTCTGTAGTTGTTTCACTCTCCCTGGTCGTGCCTACCAATTCATAATCTTCACCGCTCTTCAGAAAAGTGAATTCACTGGGTAAAGAACCATTTTCATCTGTAAACTGAGAAAAAATATGCCAGCCGTCAGCGATTTTTCCTTTAAAGATTAATTCATAATCATTTTCCGCTAGTTTATTAACTTCATGCGACCAAACTACAGGATCTTCTTCGTTCTGACCAAAGCCTGCAACAGCAAAGGTTATAAAAACAATAAATAATAAAATTATTCTCATTCCGTAATGGTAAATCTTAAAATATTTTTTGTTTTGGGTGTTACTTTAAACCGATCATCCCCTCTTCTGCCTATAATCCATACTATCGCATCACCTGAGCACAAAAGCCATTGTTTTTCTTTGGAGATCAGATCCAATTTTTCGTCTTTATAAAACTTTGAGACCTTTTTTGTACCGTTCATCCCGAAGGGGTAAAAGTAATCTCCTTTTTCCCATTTTCTGATGCTAAGCTTATGGTTTAACGTTTCTTTATCAACATATAGTATCCTTTTAGACTGCTCACCCATTGCTTTGACCTCATCAATTTTCATATTTATGGGTTTGGTAATAGTCCCTGAAGCCGCATCGATCTTATATTTTTCAACTGTTGAAGGGTGCAGCGGCTGTAATAACAGATACTGCCTGTCTTTTAGCAGTCTGTGTGTTTGAGAATAAATTTCCTTTCCGCTTGTAGCTGTCAGAAGCCCTGCTACATCATTCCATTCTTTAAAACCATATTGATGAAATAACTCATACATATAGACCTTTATAGGGTCTAATTTTAAAAGAGCATTTATAGGGATTCTTATTAAATCATCCTCTTGCTGAAAAAGCTCCTGTTTAATTCCCGCAAGGTAATTCTCCAGAAGAGCCGCACTTCCTTCCAGGTTTGCTCTTGTGGCTTCATAATTCCCAAGAAAGCCGGGGTGCAATTCCCTTAATCTGGGAATAACATCTTCTCTGATTTTATTCCTGAGGTATTTTTTATCAAGGTTACTGTGGTCTTCACGCCAACTTATATTCTTAATTTCTGCAAATTGCATGATTTGCGCCCTGGAAAAAATCAAGAGTGGCCGGCTTATATTGGAAGTTTTGGCAGGAATACCGGTAAGCCCTTTAATGCCCGTACCCCTGGACAAATTAATAATAAAAGTCTCTAAATTATCATCTGCATGATGTGCCGTCACCAGGGTTTTTATCTTATTCTTTTTCATTAATTCTTCAAACCAGCGGTACCTCAATTCCCGTGCTGCCATTTGAAGTGAAACTTTATTTATATTTATATAACTATCTGTATCAAAATCTTTTATGTATATTTTTTTTCCAATTTTTCTAGCTAAATCTTCTACAAAAAAAGCATCCATGTCGCTTTCATAGCCGCGCAATTGAAAATTACAGTGAACAATGGAGAAGTCCATTTTATTTAGGGAACAAAGATGGGTTAATACCACACTGTCGACACCTCCGCTGCAAGCAACTAGAAAGTGGTTTTCAAGGAGTTCCGGAAACTTTAATGCAATATGTTCTTTAAACTGGTTTATCACCTTACAAAATTAATCAAAGTTGCAAGGGCAACCAATCTTTTCACAAGATCTATGAAAGATCATTTTCAAAAGCAGGGATATAGTTAATTTGAAAAGATAAGTTATCTGTAAAGCCTTTAGATTTTGGATAAAAATTCTGCAAGGGCCATTTTATGCTTTTCTGCAAGTGCACTATTGGTGATGCCCTTCTCCGGGTCAAAATTTTCGTAAAAAGAGGGTAAAGAAAAGGTAGTGCTGATAGTTGCACCAAATCTTGGTAATAATTTTTCAATAGTTTCCAAAGATCCAATTGCGCCACGCTTACCAGGGGAGGTTGACATAAGCAGCACTTCGGTATCTTCCAAAAATTTTTTTTCCAGGCGAGACAACCAATCCAAAACATTTTTAAAATATGCAGAAGGGTTACTGTTGTGTTCATTTACAGCAATAATTACCCCATTGGCTTTCATAATATAGTTGCGTAATTCTACCAGTGAATTAGAAAAACCCATTTCCCGCTCATTATCTTCGCTATACAAAGGGAATGGATAATTAGCCATATTTAAAAGTTGTACCTCTCTATTGCTAATTAAACCCGTGGTATATTGTACCAATTTGAAGTTAATTGAGGTTGAGGAGTTGCTTCCGGCCAAAGCTAATATTGCTGACATAAGTGCATTTTTAAAGTTTACGAAAATACCTCAAATAAGCCTGAATTGCGAGTAAATTAGCTAATTTTGCATTTTTAAACATCCAAACGCGCTGTTAAACAAGTATATAGGGTAGTTGTTAGGTATGAGAAGTAAAACTGCAAGACTGTTTTTTATAGATGCCATGAGAGCCTGGGCAATCCTTATGATGCTACAAGGGCATTTTGTGGATGGACTGCTGGAAAATTCATTCAGGGATCCCGACAGTATAATATTTAGCATTTGGAGCTATTTCAGAGGTATCACCGCTCCTGTTTTTTTTACTGTTTCGGGCTTTATTTTTACCTATCTGTTAATTCGTGTGCCTGAGAAAGGACTTAATAACCCAAGAATAAAAAAGGGAATTAAACGTGGTATTCAACTATTGTTTATTGGGTATCTTCTCCGTTTGAATATTTTAGGATTATTCAAGGGCGAATTGTATGCTTCCTTC
>NZ_JBATKE010000157.1:0-2021 GCF_049669105.1 Eudoraea sp. | reverse complement strand
CTTCATGGCAAACAAGAAAGTTCTGGTCATCAATTTGAGAATCAAAATGGATTTCACCCAAATCGTTAAAGTGAACATTTGTAGTTTTTTTCTCAGAACATGAAGTAAACAAGCCCAAGGGGATTAAAGATATTAAGATATACTTTTCGATAAAATTCTTTTTCTTTTAAGGAATTGGTTGAAAGTAGAGATTAACTGACTGTATCGTTTATTTGAACTTTTTCGATCTTGTGAGTTTTGGCTAAACGATAATGCGAATTATCTGGATTACTGTGATAGACCACAACAAAGGCGGTTTTCACATCATAATTTTTTCCGATTTCAACAAGATACCTACTTTCATATCAGAATAATATTCGACCACAAATTTTTTCATTTTCTTATATTGTTATCATTTAGAGCTCTGTCCAGTTGATCAGAGCTCTTTTTGATTTTATCGTTTTTTTGAACTTTGGTTTCAGCTCAGTGCTTTTCACGTAGCTTTCATGGCCTGCTGTTTCCTAAGTAGATTTTGAAACAATTCGACTGTTCTTCCTTGATAAGCCTCGGGTATTCGTCCGCCTATGATCCATTCGTTCTTGACCAATTTCCTGCTTTGAAGGTTAAACTCTTTCTTCAGGCAAAGCAAGGCTTCCTCCTTGGTATTATGGTTCATTTGTTTGAACAATCTTCTAATATTGTCAGTCATGGTCGGTTTCGGTAAGTGTTAAATATATTCCAAATTTGCTGCACAAAAAAGTTAAATCGATGTACGGTGGATTTCTTTTGAACTTATCCTTTATTTGAACTTTAACGTCTAGGCTATGATTTTGGCGTATTTAAAAGCAGCGGAGCCTAAGCTTGGATCCCGGATAACTATCGGGATTGTTGCACGCTGAGGGCGCTGCTGCCAATGACGAAATCTTTTACCTTTGTTTATTTGATAAATGTAGGATTAATCTTTATTTGATGCAATGATGTGCGCTGAATTATAGGTGTTGTTGTAACAAGTTTTTATTTAATTATTTAATAAATCAAATATCAATTTACTAGAGTTTTTATTTTGTGTAGCAATCGTATAATTACTGTTTACATTAATTTTTGCTGATTCAACCATTTGGTTTGATTCATCTCTATTAATCACAATATTCAATTTGTAATTTTGTTTTCTATTTTCAATTAAATGATTGTCCCAACTGTTGAATTCTGATAAACTAACTAAACATATTAGTTTATAATCGGATTTGTCATATTTTTTTAACGGAATTAATTCTAAATCCGCTACCAAAGGTTTTTTTGAATATAAATCATAATTAAAGTTAATCTCAGTTTTAGATTTTTTAAATCGCTTTTTTAAGTGTTTAGTTAAGTCAAGATAGAAATTTATAAGATGGGTATCTCCGTTAAAAACAAATAAAACAGACTCCATAGAACCTATATTAGAAGGGATATTATTTTCTTCTAGATTAATTCCCGCTTTAAATTTTTCCTGTTTTTGACAATACAAATTGGATACAACAAATAATAATGCGAGGATAAAATATCTTTTCATAGGTAAATTTGTTACAACGTTGAGGGTATGGTGTCGTTCGAGACTACGAAGCGATTTCCTGTCAAGTTACGCTAACTTTTCTTACGAGCCACTAGCCCTCGAAAACTGCGGAAACCCCCATGCACTATATTCCATTTGAGTAGTTAATCGTTTAATTGAACTTTAAAGAATTGGACTAGGACTTTTCATAAAACAAATTGTAGTAACACGTTTTAGATTTGTTAAGGTCGAACTTTATTTTTATTAATCTTTCCAATTAATTTATTTAGTCCATTCCATGAGATAGTTTTGCCCGTGTTAACATAATCCCAACTACCATCATCCGCATTTTTTATTATTTCTGCCTTTCCAATTATTGTCCACTTCGATAACAATGTTAATTTGTTTAGGTCGTAGAATCTAATTTCACTTTCTGCCTGATTTGTCTTTTTTGTGCTACCTATGTTTGGAGCATGGGCAAATGAACCCATTTCGTCTTTCACAATATTCG
>NZ_JBATKE010000156.1:0-5554 GCF_049669105.1 Eudoraea sp. | reverse complement strand
ATACTTTTAAAGGCTAATAAATTTAATGAGGCCGAAGTAATTTACAAAGAAGACCTGGAAGTCTTAAGACAAAACGGATGGTCGCTTATGGGCTTGTATAAAAGCCTTTTAGCTCAGGGTAAAATGGATGAGGCAGCCCTTATTAAAGCCGAATATGACAAAGCATGGGAAAATGCCGATATTGAAATAGACACTTCCATTCTCTGAAAATAGTGGAATAAGAAGTCTATAAGTTACATTTAGCAGATTAAGTTAATAATACCGAATCATTGCAGACTGAATTTTTTAAAAATCCGCATTTAAAGCAGGGGATAATTGTGTTTCTTGTGCTTACATCCTTATTAATTTTCTTTTCCTATTGGTTGCAGGAAGAACAACCCCCTGTTTATAATCCTTCAGATTTAAATCCAGCCCTGGTAGACCAGAGTCTTCAAGGGGTGACTACTGACCATACTGTTGATCCTTTTAGCCTTATAAATCAAAACGGGAATACAATAACAGAGAAGGATTATGAAGGTAAAATCTATGTAGCCGATTTTTTCTTTACACGCTGTCCCAGTATTTGTCCTGTAATGACAAATAATATGGAGAAATTGCAAATTGAATTTTTGAATGATAAGGATGTCAAATTGTTATCACTTTCCGTTACTCCGGAAATGGATAGTGTGCCTGTTTTATATGATTATGCCTCTAAAAATGGTGCTATCGATACTAAATGGAATATTACTACAGGCAAAAAAAAACATATTTATGAACTCGCCCGTAAAAGTTATTTTGCTGTGGTTGATGAAGGTGATGGCGGTCTGCAGGATTTTATTCATACGCCCAACTTCGTATTGATAGACAAAGAAAAACAGATACGAGGTATCTATGATGGCACTAAAGATGAAGAAATTCAGCGTTTGATTAAAGACATCAGAACCTTACAATAGCGGCCGGTATTTTTGGTAACTTGCTTAAAATCCCGGGGGAGACAAATAGTGTTTAATTAATCATAACTGGTTTGAGAATCAATTTAAATAAAATGAAAAAATTAGCTTACCACAGCTTTTTTGCCATAGTGGTTCTAATGCTGTCACATTGTAAAACCGAAAAAAAAGAGCCCTCTGTTACAGGACAGGAAGCACCCAAAGCAGTTACAATATTTGAAGAGGGCGAGATTGAAGCCTATGACGAAAGTCTGTGGTCAATAGTCCCCAAAGAATCTAAAATTGAAGTTATTGCACAAGGGCATGACTGGACTGAAGGCCCATTATGGTTACCAGATCAGGAAATGTTATTGTACACAGATATACCCAGAAATGCAATTTATAGCTGGAAGGAAGGAGAAGAAGCAAAATTGTATCTACAACCTTCAGGGTTTATGGGTGAAAATTTTGAAGGATCAGAACCCGGGGCTAACGGTTTACTGCTAAATGGCGAAGGCAAGTTGGTACTATGCCAACATGGAGATAGACAGCTTGCACTAATGCAAAGTCCGGTTATGGAACCATCAGCCAATTATAAAACACTGGCAAGAGCTTTTAAAGGTAAAAGATTCAATAGCCCAAATGACGCGGTATACAAAAGTGACGGTGATCTTTATTTTACAGATCCTCCTTATGGCCTGCCACAGCAAATGGATGATCCAAACAAAGAACTGGACTATCAGGGGGTATACAGGCTCAGCCAGGAAGGAGAGTTAACCCTTTTAACCACCGAATTCACAAGACCCAATGGCATTGCCTTTTCTCCGGATGAAAAGAAACTTTATGTGGCGAATTCTGATCCGGAACTTGCAATATGGAAAGTATTTGATGTCATGGAGGACGGTTCTATTCGCAATGGTAAGCTCTTTTATGATGTAACACAGCTAGTCCCAAATGAAAAAGGCCTGCCGGATGGCTTAAAAGTTGATAATGACGGGAACTTATTTGCTACAGGGCCCGGAGGGGTTTTTATATTCTCTCCCGAAGGAAAGGTAATGGGAAAAATAAAAACGGGGCAAGCCACTTCAAACTGTGCTTTTAATAAAGAAAAAACTACTTTGTATATTACTGCTGATAGCTACGTTTTAAAAGTAACACTGAAGTCTTAACAACTACTAGACGTACTCCTGACAGTAGATTAAGATAAATTGCTCCTAACCAAGTTGAAATACAAAATGGTTATAAATGGGCCAATTTATCTTTGGCTTCGTTAAATTCCTGCATCATATCGGCAATAATTTCGGCTGCAGGTTTAATATCGTGGATAAGCGCAGAAACCTGACCTATTTCCAACTCTCCTTCTTCCAGATCACCTTCAAACATGCCTCGTTTAGCTCTGGCCCTACCCAGCAAATTTTTTAACTCCTCTACGCCATAACCCTGCGCATAGGCCGCCTGAACATCATTATAAAATTTATTTTTAAGAAGTCTTACAGGCGCCAGTTCTTTAAGTGTTAAGTGTGTATCTCCTTCTCCTGCCTCTACAACTTTCTCCTTAAACAACTGGTGGGAGGATGCTTCTTCACTTGCCACAAACCTGCTTCCTACCTGTACACCATCTGCCCCCAAAATCATAACCGCAAGCATTGCACTACCTGTGGCTATCCCGCCCGCAGCGATAAGGGGAATATTAATTTTTTCATGAACAGCAGGGATTAGAGTCAGGGTAGTAGTTTCATCCCTTCCATTGTGGCCCCCCGCCTCGAAACCCTCAGCTACTACAGCGTCAACTCCTGCTTCCTGGGCTTTTAACGCAAATTTGACACTACTTACCACATGAACCACGGTAACACCATTTTCTTTTAAATAATTAGTCCATGTCCTGGGATTCCCGGCCGAAGTAAATACGATCTTAACCTTTAATTCTACTATAATTTCCATTAACTTATCAATGTCCGGATAGAGCATGGGTACGTTAACTCCGAAAGGTTTTTCTGTTGCCTGCTGGCACTTTTGTATATGTTCCCGAAGAACTTCCGGGTACATGCTGCCTGCACCTATAAGTCCAAGTCCTCCTGCATTGGATACTGCCGAAGCAAGCCGCCAGCCGCTTGCCCAAATCATTCCGGCCTGGATAATTGGATATTCAATTCCGAAAAGTGTGGTTATCCTGTTTTGCATATATTTTTAATCAAATTTCCAGTGCCAGGCGGTACTTATTAAAATACCGATTGTTTAGCAGAAAAATTAAGAAATTACTCCGGAACCCACTAGCTCGTTTTCAATATACCAAGCTGCAAATTGTCCCTCAGTTATGGCCGATTGCTTCTCTTCGAAATCAACATAAAGGCCGGCATCAACCTTGTACAATTTCGCTTTTTGGAGTGGTTGCCTATATCGTATCCTTGCCAAAACCTCCATAGAATCATCTACTCCAAGACTCAGGTCCGGTCTTATCCAATGGAGTTCTTCATTGGTGATAAATAATGTTCGCCTGAACAACCCGGGGTGAGTTTTTCCCTGTCCCGTAAAAATGATATTTTCGGAAACATCAGTTTCTATAACGAATAAGGGTTCAGGGGTACCCCCTACATCAAGTCCTTTTCGCTGTCCTTTGGTAAAATAATGAGCACCCTGATGCTGACCAACCACTTTTCCATCGGAAATTTCGTAAACCGGTTTTTGGGCATAAAAGGCCAATTCCTCAAATTTATTTTTAAAGGCAGGGACTGATCGCAGGTATTGGGCCACATCATGGGGCACTTCCACTATGGGGCCTGTTTTTGGTTTTAACTTTTGCTGTAAAAAATCGGGTAATCTCACTTTACCAATAAAGCAAAGTCCCTGGGAATCCTTTTTATCGGCGGTAATTAACTCATTATCACTGGCTATCTTCCTTACCTGAGGTTTTGTAAGTTCCCCAATGGGGAAAAGTGTTTTCGACAATTGGTCCTGCGATAACTGACACAAAAAATAGGATTGATCTTTGTTGTCATCTATCCCGGATAATAGCCTGTAAGTGGTAGATCCATCAGCATTCGAAATTTCCCCTTTTCTGCAATAATGTCCAGTCGCTACGTAATCTGCTCCCAATTGCATTGCAATCTTTAGAAAAACATCAAACTTAATTTCCCGATTACATAACACATCAGGATTAGGTGTTCTTCCTTTTTCATACTCCCTAAACATATAATCTACAATGCGTTCCTTGTACTCTTTGCTCAAATCTACTGTTTGAAAAGGGATTCCCAACTTCTCAGCGACTATCAATGCATCATTGCTATCTTCCAGCCAGGGACATTCTTTGGAAATAGTCACAGAATCATCATGCCAGTTTTTCATAAAAAGGCCTATAACCTCGTATCCCTGTTCTTGCAACAGATAAGCCGCTACACTAGAGTCCACCCCGCCCGAAAGTCCTACAACTACTTTTTTCATACTTGCTAAAGAGCAGCAAAATTACAAAATTTGATTATTATTCGGGCTAAATAGGAATAGACTAAATATTATAGGAATCGAAAGCGTTACGATAACAAGTATAAGGGCAGGGGTTTTGCTTATTGCCAAAATTCAATAAACCATAAATAATTAGAAAACCGGCTTAAGTTAAAATCAAAAAATTAATTTTAAAGGAATATTAAAATTATCCTAAAGTTGATTGGACAAAAAAAATGTATCCGAAAAATATTGCATTTTTATAGCACAAATAAAAAAACCGAATTATGAGAAAGAACCCAATTATTAAACATTTCCTGATTTTAACCTTTTTGGCCCTGGCCGTCCTGTCATGCAATAATGACGACGATGGCGGTTCCCAATCAGGAGAAAACATTGTTGAATTAGCAATTGCCAATCCAAATTTATCCACTTTGGTTGAGGCGCTGGAAATTACAGATTTGGTTACTACCCTTGAAGGCCCCGGTCCTTTTACGGTTCTGGCACCTACAAATGCGGCGTTCGACCTATTTTTAGCTACCGGGAATTTTGCGAGTATCAATGATGTTCCTGTTGATGTTTTGGAACAAGTACTACTTAATCATGTGATAGGTTCACAAATAAATGCGGCTAATTTTGTAACACTTTCCCGGAACTATGCAGAGACTCTGGCAGACGGACCAACAACTGGTACAAAGCTCTCTCTATATTTCAACGCCACCGGTGCTGCAATAGAATTTAACGGCGCTTCAAAAGTAATTGACGCGGATGTGCTTGCTTCCAATGGTGTTATTCATACCGTTGACACCGTAATAGATTTTCCAACGGTGATGACTTTTATAACCAACGATATAAATTTTCAACAATTAACTACGGCTCTAACGACAGCAACACCGGGTACAGATTTCGCCGCACTGCTTTCCGGCACAGGTCCATTTACTGTATTTGCACCCGCTGAAATAGCTTTCGACGCCTTACTGGCTACTGACGACAACTGGGATACTGTCAGTGATATTGATGAGGATTTGTTAACCGCTGTGCTCCAGCATCATGTAAGCAATGGCAATCTTCGCTCAGGGAGTTTTACAGATGAATCAACAGTTACTACCCTTGAAGGTGACGACATTACATTTTCACTATCACTCGGTCTAATTACAATTACTGACGGTTCCGGCAATTCGGAAATCGTATTAGCGGTCGCCGATATACAA
>NZ_JBATKE010000155.1:0-21657 GCF_049669105.1 Eudoraea sp. | reverse complement strand
CATCTGTAGTGCTACTGGCTTTGGGGTTTCTAAAATGTCTTGCAAGGATTGGTAAAAGGGAGGAAGGAAATATTTCCGGTCTAATAAAAGGAAGCATGAGGTACTGAAAAGTCTGCTTCCATTCCATGCCATGCGGTTTTATTCTTCTTCCAAATTTTTCAAAAGCTACCAAATGTCCAATTTCATGAATAAGCGTTATTAAAAAACGATATTTATTTGAAGTGGCATTAACGGTAATCTGATGCGAACCATCCGGCATGAGGCGATAATCTCCATGGCGGGTTACCCTCTGGTTAACTATTTTTAGGTTTACATCATTTGCCTTTATAAGTTCAAGACAAGGCGTGACCGCATTCTCAGGAAGGTATTTTAACAATGTTGCGTTCATTGAAGTAAAAATAGTTTTTATTGTTTTTAGCCCTGCAATAAAGATCTTTTTTGTAAAGCAAAAGAGACAAAATAAATTTAAGAAAGTAAAATATTCCCTAAATCAAGGGGTAGTACTACTTACCTGTAATAGTTTCCCATTGTAATAGCGCTGACCTTTTAATGCAAAATCCATAATATAATCTGCCATATCCTTTGCCGTTATAGGTGCTTTATACCCCGGAAAAGCCTCTTCTAGCATTTCTGTCTGGACTGCTCCAATGGCCAGCACATTAAACGAAGGGCCAGTTTCTTTAAATTCTTCAGCCCATAATTCGGTTAGTGTAATAACTGCGCCTTTACTGGAACTATAAGCCGAAAGCCCGGGGAATTTAACACTACCCTGTACACCACCCATTGAACTAATGGTTATAACATGCCCCCCTATGGTCATTTTAGGAATGAGCAGTCTGGTAAGTTCTGCAACACCGAATACATTTACTTTATATATTTCTTCGAATTCCTTTCTGGTTGTTTGAAGAAAAGGCTTGTTTAATAATTGTCCGGCATTGTTAATGAGGATATCTACTGTGTCCCAATTATCTTTTAAAAAATGTTCAAGCTTTTCAAAATCTTTATCATTGCAAATATCAAAAGGAAATGCAGTAATATTAACTTCATTCAATTCTTTAATTGGCTTATCATTTCTGGAAAGGGCCAAAACCTTATGTCCGCTTTGTGCAAAAAGACGGGCCAGTTCGTATCCTATACCCCTGCTAGATCCTGTAATTATAACATTTGCCATTTAATAATACTTTATTTCTTGTTCAGGGGAATTTGAAAATCCTTCCAATACAGGAATCATATTATTTATTACCTGGGCCATATGTTCAAAATCCATTTGCTCCAACTCATCACCCACCTTGTGGTAGAAATTAAAATTGGTGAAATCAAAAGTGCAGTAGGTCTGTGAAGGAATATTAAACTCGTTGTGAAAAGGATAGTTATCTGATCTTTGAAAAAGGCCAAACTCTTTTGCCGTGGGTAAGAAGCCAACCAAATTTTTATTCGCATATTTATTGGTTTCCTCTGCCAGATTGGATTTACCATAACCTGTGACATACATCATATAATCCTTGTCGATCATGGGAACACCAGTCATCTCGAAATTAAGCATCAGATAAAGGTTAAGGTCTTGTTCCTTTAATTTTTTCGCCAGATGGTTGGATCCTAATAAACCTTTCTCTTCGGCACTGAATAGCACAAAAATGAGGCTTCTTTTATTACTTTTGGAATTCCCAAAATACCTTGCCAATTCCAGTACAGTGGTTGTCCCGGAAGCGTTGTCATTAGCTCCATTTGCAATTGCATCACCATTTTCGGGAGTTAGTATGCCAATATGATCATAGTGCGCCCCAATAATAATATATTCATTTTGAAGTTGCTTATCGGTTCCTTTAACAACGCCAACAATATTATAAGCCGGCTTTTCAAAATTAGTTAAGGTGTCCTTAAATGTCCGGAAATAAGGCTTTAATCCATTTTGAACAAAAATACCTTCTATAAATTCTGCAGCTTTTTCTATCCCCTCACTTCCAGAATCCCTTCCTTTTAAATCATCCGATGCTAAAAAGTTCATTATTTCGAGCACGCTGGTGCTATCTACTATAGTGCGTCCCAAATTTCCTTTAAGCCCGTCAGGGCCGTCAGGGGGATTATTTGATTGCGTATTTTTTAAAGAACCACAGGCCGTTAAAAAAATTAATCCTAAAAATACAATTACATGCTTCATTTGGATTCTAAATAACAAAAGGTATCCTAAGAATTCCGGATACCTTATTTTATGTGTAATCAAACTGTTTTTCAAGAAATAGTTTTAATTATCAAGCTAACATGGTAACCGGATTCTCCAGATAGGCCCTTAGGGTCTCTAAAAACTGTGCTCCTGTTGCACCATCAACCGTTCTATGATCACATGCCAGGCTAATCTTCATTGTATTTCCCACGACTATTTGTCCGCTTTTAACAACAGGCTTTTCAACGATAGCGCCTACTGAGAGAATGGCAGAATTAGGTTGATTTATAATTGATGTAAACTCAAGAATACCAAACATACCAAGGTTAGAAACCGTAAAAGTACTTCCTTCCATTTCGGCAGGAGTTAATTTTTTAATTCTAGCTCTACCCGCCAAATCTTTAACCGAAGTTCCAATCTGCGTTAAGCTCATCTGATCAGTAAATTTTAATACCGGAACTACCAAACCGTCATCTACCGCAACAGCTACACCAACGTGAATATGCTGATTATATCGGGTAGTATCTCCATTCCAGGAAGTATTAACCTGGGGATGCTTTTTAAGTGCCATGGCACATGCCTTGACCACCATATCATTAAATGAAACTTTGGTGTCTGGGAGACTATTGATCTTTACCCTTGAAGCCATGGCATTATCCATATCAACCTCAATCATCAAGTAATAATGAGGAGCCGTAAACTTGGATTCACTCAATCGTTTGGCTATTACCTTACGCATTTGAGAGTTTTTTACCTCTTCAAAATGTTCTTCCCCGGTTGGAAGAATTTGCGGTACAGTTACTTGACTCTCTGGAGTTGATTTTGTTTCAGCTACCGCAGCAGGAGCAATAACTTCCTTAGACGGTACAAAATTTTCTACATCTCGCTTAACAATCCTTCCATGATCTCCGCTACCCTTAACAGCCATAAGATCTATTCCCCTTTCCGTAGCAATTTTTCTCGCTAATGGCGAAACAAATACCCGTTGTCCTGTATTTAATGGTTTTTCCTCTTTGTTCTCTTCTTTTGTTGCTTCCTGAGGAGTTATTTTATCTGCCTCAGCAGCCGCAGATGTTTCGGTCTTTGAAGAAGGTTTGGACTGCAATACTGCCTCAACATTTGTTCCGGCCGGACCAATTATGGCCAATACTTCATCAACAGGTGCCGATTCACCTTCCTTAATTCCTACATAAAGAAGTTGCCCTGAGTAGAAAGATTCAAATTCCATGGTTGCCTTATCTGTTTCAATCTCGGCCAGTATATCGCCTTCTTCCACTTCATCTCCTACCTTTTTTAACCAAGTGGCAACAGTACCTTCTTCCATAGTATCACTGAGGCGTGGCATTTTAATAATCTCAACGCCTTCAGGAATTTCACTTGAAATATTACTTTCTGTTTTTTCTGAAGAATCTTCTGTTTTTTCCGAGGTTATTGTCTCCTCAACAGTTTCAACTTTATTATTTGATGTTCCCTGGTTACCGTTTAATAGAGACGAAATATCTTCTCCTTCGTCGCCTATTATTGCCAATAATGTATCAACCGGCGCACCATCTCCTTCAGCAATGCCAATATGCAGTAGGGTGCCTTCGTGAAAGGATTCAAATTCCATGGTGGCCTTATCTGTTTCTATCTCAGCCAAGATATCTCCCTCTTCAATCTTATCACCAACATTTTTTAACCATTTTGCAACGGTACCCTCTTCCATGGTATCGCTTAATCTGGGCATATTTATTACTTCAGCCATTTACTTATAATTTGTGTTGTACAAAGGGATAGTCTTCTTGTTCATAAACCATATCGTAAAGCTGTTCTACCGGAGGATATTCAGACTCTTCTGCAAATTTCTCACACTCTTTCACAAGATTTTTCACCCTTTCATTAATCGCTTTAATTTCCTCTTCAGAGGCGTATTTCTTCTCTTTAATAACATCAAGAACCTGAGTAATAGGATCTATCTTCTTATATTCTTCAACCTCATCCTTTGTCCTATAGTGTTGAGCATCGGACATGGAATGCCCTCTGTACCTATATGTTTTCATTTCCAGGAATGTGGGTCCACCACCACTCCTTGCTCTTTCTATTGCCTTACTCATTTCCTCAGCTACCGTTAATGGATCCATACCATCAACAGGGGCACAAGGCATTTCATATCCTAATCCAAGTTTCCAAATATCTGTAGTGTGAGCAGTTCTTGCCACGGAAGTTCCCATCGCATAACCGTTATTCTCACAAACAAATACGACCGGTAATTGCCAGAGCATTGCCAAATTAAAGGTCTCATGCAGTGAGCCTTGTCTTACAGCACCATCACCCATATAGCAAAGAGTTACTGAATCTCTTTTAAAATACTTATCGGCAAAAGCCAATCCGGCACCCAAAGGTATTTGCCCTCCAACTATACCGTGGCCTCCATAAAACCTATGTTCTTTTGAAAAAATATGCATAGAACCACCCATTCCTTTAGAAGTACCAGTTACTTTTCCATATAATTCCGCCATTACTTTTCTGGGGTCTACACCCATTCCTATCGGCTGAACATGGTTCCTATAGGCTGTAATCATTCTATCTTTCGTAAGGTCCATTGCATGTAAGGCTCCTGCTAAAACAGCTTCCTGACCATTATACAGGTGCAAAAATCCACGAACTTTTTGTTGAATATATACGGCAGCCAGTTTATCTTCAAACTTTCTCCAGAACAACATTTCTTCGTACCATTTTAGGTATACCTCTTTGGTGGCTTTTTTCATCAAATAATTTTCTTTTTAGTGTACTTGTTTTTTACTGAAAAATTCAGATGAGAATAGTTCAGGAATATCAAGGGAAAACAAAAATACACATTAAATCAATAGTGAAAAAAAAATGATAAAAAAGGTATAATTGAAGTATAAAAAAAAGAACTTGTAGTTAAATCTTAGTTCTTCACGAGAATAAATAAAGATTATTTTAGGTAGGAACTTCCAAATGCCAAAGGAAGGATATCTTCCAGGGATTCGCATTTAAATATTTTACCTGAAGCCCCCATCATTATAATAGCTATTGATGAATTTTGTTTTTGCTCATATTCAGCAATGGCTTGCCTGCAATTTCCACAAGGCGCTGCAGGTCTGTCTACAATGTGGGTTTTAGATGATACACTAATGGCAATTGTTTTTATTTCAACTTTGGGATATTTTGCACCTGCCTGGAAAATAGCAACCCGCTCTGCACATAAACCAGAAGGGTAAGAGGCATTTTCCTGATTATTACCTATTACGATTTCATCATTAGCTAGAAGGATAGCTGCCCCGACCATGAATTTTGAATATGGAGCATAGGCATTTTCTCTGGCTTCCACTGCAATTTGCATGAGTGCTTTTTCACTTTTCGAAAGCTCATCCAAAGTATCAAAAACCAATAAATCAAAGGAAATCCTGCGTTTTTCCATAAAATGAGATAAATGTCCAGGCTAACCGGAGTTAAAATTAAATGTACTTTATTTTAGATAGTTGTGCAAAAATTGCTTCAAGCCTAAATAAAAAAAACCTGTCCGGGGGACAGGTTTTTTTTATTTATCTAGTTTTGATTAATCATTATAATATTCCTCCCCCAAATTAAATGTGAGCGCAAAACGCAACGTATTTTCAAGAGGGTTCTTCACTTTTGAAGTGGAGAACAGATACGAAAGATCTATCTGAACTGATTTAAATTTAAATCCAGCCCCAAGTGTAAAGAATTGTCTTGATCCTTTAAATTCACTTTCGTGAAAATAACCTGTTCTAAACATAAAAGCATTTTGATAGGCGTATTCGGCACTTAATGCCCAGGTTACCTCCTGTAGTTCTTCTTTAATCCCATCAGGTGCATCTCCGAATGACTTGAACACACCTTCTAAGAATCCAATTTGCTGATATATCTCATTATCTGCAGAATCTATTACCCCATCGTCATTAAAATCCTGGGGAGTAGGCACTAAGAGTTTGTTGAATTCCAAATTTAGTCCCAGTACGTTGTCCTGATCAAAAATAAAATCAAAACCTCCGCCTATACCCAAATTTGTTGGTAAAAAATTGGTTTGACCACCTTCATCATATTGCATTTTACCTCCAAGGTTTGAGATATTAAAGCCAGCTTTCCATCTTCCATCAAAACTATTGTAAGCTATTTCCCTGGAGCGAAAGTAACCGGCAACATCTACTGCAAATGAACTTGCCGCCTGTGAATCTACATCCCCATTTTCAGGTAATTTAAGATTTGAATTAATAAACCTTCCCGCAATAGCCATAGAGAATTTATCGCTTAATTTTAATGCGTATGAACCATCTAAAGCCAATTCATTGGGTTTGGCTATGGTGCCCGGGTCTCCGGCAAATTGTCTTAATTCTATTTCACCTAAAGTAAAATAACGCAAACTGAACGCAAAAGCGCTCCTATCGTTTATTTTATTATAAAAACTTCCGCTTAACAAGGAAACATCTGTAATAATGCTTTCCAGATAAGGAGTATAACCTAAACCTATACCCATTTTTCTTTCCGCAAATGCAAACTTAGCAGGGTTCCACTGCTGCGAAAATGCATCAACAGACGTGGAAACGCCCATATCTCCCAAGCCACCAGACCTTGCGTCTGCAGCTATAGTTAAAAACGGAACTGCGGTAGTTATTACCCTATTCTGCTCCTGTGCAGATATCTTAAATACTAAGGCAAATAAGGCCAGAACAACTAATTTTCTCATTTTCGTCATGTAACATTCAATTAGTCCAAAATTGCAAATAATTGTTAATTAATCATCTACTTTATTTTGTCTTATTACTTGTTAAGTAACGAGCATTTCAAAAATATCTTGCCTTTAGAGGTATTTTATTTTTGAATTTGGTCCAATAACGCTGAATATCAGTACTTTATTTAGATTTTAAGTTAATTCTAACTTCATTAGGTTAAAAGAGTGATGCAGAGATTATCCCTAATAATTTAAAAGAAATGTTTCTATCCATACTATATTATGTATTGTGCCGTTATCAAAATGGACAAGGTCCCAATAAATCTTGCCTGTGCAAATGGGCAAAAATATTTTCGGAACTATAAAATATTATGTGATAATCATCGTTTTATAAGCCGAAACCGACACAATTTTATTTAAATATGCTATCAAATTGCGAAAAATGTTGTTTGATATTGAACTTAAGTCCTAAATACAGATGAAAAAACAGTTGATCAAAGTTGTACTTTCTTGTGCAGTGATAATGGGAAGTTTTACATTTAATAGTTGTAAAAAGTCTTCCTCGTCATCATCAAAGAATGTTTCAAGAGCTACAGGCTGGAAAATAAACTCCAAAGAGGGTGGATTTCAGTACAATTCTGACTTTAAAGAACAAGAAACAGGTCCGGGACTTGTTTTTGTAGAAGGAGGTACATTCACAAAAGGAAAGGTACAGGATGATGTAATGCATGACTGGAATAATACTCCTAGCTCACAGCATGTTCAATCATTTTATATGGATGAAACTGAAGTAACCAATGTAATGTATAAGGAGTACCTCGATTATCTTAAAGCGGTATACCCGCCAGAAAATCCTAAATATGCCAATATTTATAAAGGTGCTCTTCCGGATACTTTAGTATGGAGAAACCGACTGGGGTTTAATGAAACCATGACGAATAATTACCTTAGACACCCGGCATATTCAGAATATCCAGTAGTTGGTGTAAATTGGATACAAGCTGTTCAGTTTGCCGAATGGAGAACAGACAGGGTAAATGAAGCAATGCTGGAAAAAGAAGGTTATTTGGCTCAGAATGCAAAATACCAGGCAATGTCCGGTGAGGTGGAAGGAACTTTTAGTACTGAAGCCTATCTAAACCGTCCGGAATCTGTATATAATGGACAAATAGATTCATTACAAGGCAAAATGAAAAAAGATTCTGTTTCTAACTTTGCCACAAGAAGTACTGGTATTATTATGCCCGCTTACAGGCTACCCACGGAAACCGAATGGGAGTATTCAGCTGCTGCTTTACAAGGAACAAGGGAATATAATAATTACAGAGGTAGAAAAAAATATCCATGGGAAGGCGATTATACAAGAAATGGCCAACGAGTGGGAAGAGGCGATCAGTTAGCAAACTTTAAGCAAGGAAAAGGTGACTACGGCGGAATAGCCGGCTGGTCCGATGACGGCGCTGATATCACCGCAGAAGTAAAATCATATAAACCCAATGATCTTGGTCTTTATGATATGGCAGGTAATGTTGCCGAATGGGTTGCTGATGTTTATAGACCAATAGTGGATGACCAAATAAGTGATTTCAACTACTATAGAGGAAATATTTACATGAAAACGGCGATAGGCGAAGATGGAAAGGTAACTATTCTGAGAGATAGTATAATTTTTGATACTTTACCTAATGGAAAACTTGTAGCTGTAAATCTACCTGGTGAAATTAAAATGGTAGCTGTTGATGAACAGGAAACCTATTTAAGAACCAATTTCTCAGATAGTGATAACAGAGGCTACAGGGATGGTGATGCTGCTTCATCCAGATTCTTTGACCGATTTGCTGGGGATGATGATGAGGATCCGGCTCGAAAGATGTATGATTCTCCAAAACACAATGTAGAGTTTGATTCTACCGGACAAATAATTCGCGAGTATGACAAAAGCAATAATAGGTCAACACTTATTAATGATGAAGTAAGAATATACAAAGGTGGGTCATGGAAAGATAGAGCATACTGGTTAGACCCCGCCCAACGAAGGTTTTTACCTCAGTATATGGCCACGGACTATATCGGATTCAGGTGTGCCATGTCCAGAGTTGGCTCTAAAGCAAAGACTAAAAATAAAACGGTAAGAGGCAAAAAAGCCAAATAGTTTTATATGTAAAATATGAATTGAGCCCTGATGTTAGCATCGGGGCTTTTTTATATATTTGTTTTATGACAATTGAGAAATTGCACCAACTTTTTTTAAAGTATCCGCAGGTCTCCACTGATACCCGTAACATTCAACCTAATTGTATTTTCTTCGCCCTTAAGGGTCAAAATTTTAACGGCAATAAATTTGCGTCTGAAGCCATAAGGAATGGTGCGGCATATGCTGTTATAGACGAAGAAAAGTATATAAAAGGCGAGGCTTTTGTTCTGGTAGACGATGTCTTAAAATCCCTTCAGCAGTTAGCCCGATATCATAGAAAATATTGTAATGCAAAGCTTATTGCACTCACCGGGAGTAATGGAAAAACCACCACCAAAGAATTGATATTCTCGGTGTTATCCAAAAAATTTAAGACAATTGCAACCAAGGGAAACTTAAATAACCATATTGGAGTTCCTCTTTCGCTACTTAGCATTAAAAAAGATACAGTATTCGCCATCATTGAAATGGGTGCAAATCACAGAAAAGAGATCGAATTTTTATGCAATATTGCCCAACCCGATTATGGCTATATCACTAATTTTGGGAAAGCCCATCTGGAAGGCTTTGGAGGTGTAGAGGGTGTTATAAAAGGTAAAAGTGAACTCTACGACCATCTTATTGCAAACAAAAAATTTATTTTTTTAAATGCAGATGATGCAATTCAGGAAAAAAAATTAAGAAGTTACCCCGGTAAATTTGGCTTTAGCACTTCAGATGCTAATTATTATAGGATAAATTATTTGGGAGCACATCCTTTTGTTAAGCTGGAAGCAGAAAAAACCGAAATTAACACTCAGCTGATAGGCAGTTATAATTTTACTAATTGTTGTGCTGCAGTGCTTATGGGAAAATATTTTAATGTTCCATTAGAGGATATAAAAAATGCGCTTGAAGCCTACCTTCCGCAAAACAATCGTTCACAGATTATAGATAAAAAGGAATATCACATTATTCTTGACGCCTATAATGCAAATCCGAATAGTATGGAAGCGGCCCTGATAAACTTTATGAATTTTCCCGGGAGTGAAAAAACTGTTCTCCTGGGAGATATGTTTGAACTAGGTGAAAAAGCCAATGAGGAACATCAAAAAATTGTTGATCTCGTCGCAGGGATGAAATTCGACCAGGTTTTTTTGATAGGACAGAATTTTTACAAAACGAGTTCTCACTTCACTAAATTTGCGACTTTTGATGACTTATCCAGCTTCCTTAAAAGTAATAAGTTAAAAAAAGGCAACCTTCTTATTAAAGGATCCCGGGGCATGGCCCTGGAAAGAATTCTGGATTATCTTTAAACCAGTAATTTCTGTGGAGTGTATTGGATTAGCCAGATAAGCTCGCTGATCCAAATAAAGTCCGCTGCTGCAAATAGAAAACCCAATACCGGTTTTTACCGGTATTGATATTTCATACCTGCCAAACTCAGGAATAAGTTCCCTGTTTAGCAGGTATAAAAAATCCACGGGAACTTGCGTGGATTTTCTGCTTGATGTGGAGTGTATTGGATTATCTAAAAAAGATGAACCAGGATTGGTGTACCTGTACCCAAGCAAAAAGCACCTTTAAAACTGTTTTCTATTTTCGGTCATTTTCCGCCAAACAAGTTCGGCGTAACTTCCCTCAAAGACAAAACCACACCTATGGCGTGGCTTTTTGCGTGTGGAGTGTATTGGATTCGAACCAACGACCCCCGCCCTGTCAAGGCGGTGCTCTAAACCAACTGAGCTAACACTCCTGATTTTAGTATAAAGATTCATTATTAAACCACCTACTAAAAGAGGCTGCAATATCGTAAAATTATTGGGATCATTCATAAATTATAAAGCAAGAACATTAACAAAAGACATTTAAATTCCATTTTAGCTCCAGGTCTTTAAGTGGAACTAATTAAAGCTGCTATATGAATAAAGTGTGTTATTTTTATTCAAATTAAATTTTTTTAAAATGAAGATCATTTCTTGGAATGTAAATGGTATTCGCGCCATCATTAAAAAAGAATTTTTGGAGTCTATAAATGTTTTGGATCCCGATGTCCTGTGTATTCAGGAAACCAAGGCACAGGATATTGAGGTAGAAAAAGCCTTATTACCCCTAAAAGATCATCATCTTTATTGTAATTCCGCAGAAAAAAAGGGATACTCCGGCACCGCGATTTTAAGTAAGAACAAACCTATTGCAGTAAGTGTGGATATGGCTATATCCGAACATGATTCGGAAGGAAGAATAATCTGCGCTGAGTTTGCTGATTTTTATTTAATTAATGTTTATGTCCCCAATTCGGGCCAACAATTGGACCGATTACCTTATCGCCGCCAGTGGGATGCTGATTTTCTCAATTATATAAAAGAAAAGGAGAAATTAAAACCGGTAGTTGTATGTGGGGATTTTAATGTTGCCCATCGCGCTATCGATTTAAAAAACGACAAATCTAACTATAATAAAACGGCGGGTTACACACAAATAGAAATTGATGGAATGGACAATTTCATCAATTCCGGTTTTGTCGATTCATTCAGATATTTCAATCCTGATGAAGTAGCCTATACGTATTGGAGTTATCGTTTTAAAGCACGTGAACGGAATACTGGTTGGCGAATAGATTACTTTTTGGTAAGTAATTCTTTAATGTCAAAAGTAAAATCGTCAAAGATCCTTCCGGAATACTTTGGTTCTGACCACTGCCCTATTTTATTAGAAATAAAGCAATAAACCTCTAAATTCCAACATTCTTTTTTCTGAGTTTTTTAACCAACTTTCCAACAGTAAGCCCCTGAACAATTATGGAGAAAATAACCACTACATAGGTCATAACCAAAAACAATTCTCTTTGCATTTCCGCTGTGAGGCCTAGTGCCAGTGCTATGGATATTGCCCCTCTTAATCCCCCCCAGGTCATTATAAGGTTGGTGTTGGGAACAAAATCCAGGCGGGTCTTGAACAAATTTACCGGAATAATCAGGGATACAAACCTACAAACTAAGGCAATAGGAATCGCAAGGAGTCCTGCCAGTACAAATTCGAATTCAAGGTCTAAAACCAATAATTCCATTCCAATTAGAACAAAGAGTATGGTGTTTAAAAGAATATCTATCAGCTCCCAAAATTTGTCCACATAATTTTCAGTGACCGCAGACATCGCGTATCGCCTTGCTTCATTACCACCAACGATTAATCCTGCAACCACCATAGCCAATGGTGCAGAAACGTGCAGGTATTGCGCTACAACGGTACCTGTCATAACAGTGGCTAAAGTTATAATGACTTCAATATTATAATCGTCTATAGATTTCATTAGCTTAAATGTAATCCAGCCCAATAAAGCACCGAGAAGTAATCCCCCCCCAACCTCGTGCACAAAAAGAGTAAGAACGTTCGTAAAAGAAAAGTCTCCACCGGTTCCATTGGCCAGTCCGAAAATCGTCAGAAAAATTACTACGCCAACACCATCATTGAAAAGCGATTCACCGACTATCTTTATTTCCAGCTTTTTTGGTACATCAGCTTTTTTTAATATCCCTAAAACGGCAATAGGATCGGTTGGAGATATGAGGGCCCCAAAAAGAAGACAATTAATAAATAGCACCTCTAAACCTATTCCCTGTAGCAGGAAATATACTGCAGTTCCTATGAGCAAAGTGGACACCAGAACACCAAACGTTGCAAAAAACAGTATAGGCCATTTTAGTTCCTTTAGTTTTTGCAAATCGGTATGCAGGGCCCCGGCAAAAAGTAAAAAACTAAGCATAATATTAAGCAAAACAGACCTGAAATCTATCTGAGTTATGATGTATCGTTCAGCATTTAATAAAGTATCATCAAAATAACTAAGCGCAAAAATCCCAAGAGTGAAAAATATAGTAATAACCGTAAGCCCTATTGTATTTGGAAGCTTAATGTATCTGATGTTGATATAACCAAAGAATGCGGATATAAATACCAGTATACTGGTAATGATAAAGTAATCCATAGGCTACGAATATATTCAAATTCTGGCAAATTTTGAATTTGAAAGCAAATTTTACATTATGATAGCAATGCGATATTTTTAGTATTTCATTAATAGTTTAAAAGTCCTCCGAAAATTTCTCTTCAGGTTTTTTATGGCCATCATTTTTCAATTTTATAAAAAATGACGTTTGACTGATCAAAATCATTCCGAAATTAAGATGTACTCTTTACTTTCATGACTCAATTAATGTTTAACCTAAAATCTAATATTATGACACTAGTTAAATTTAAAAAAAGGGCAAGACCTTTTGGAAACCTAATTACCTCCGATTTTTTTGACATGGAGAATTTTTTTGACAACAAATTTTGGAATCGTGAATTAGTAAACGATCGTTTCTGGAATGCAAGATCCGGAGAACCCGCTTTAAATATTATGGAAAAAGAAGACCACTTTGAAATTGAATTGGCTGCACCTGGTTTTGCCAAGAAAGATTTTGAAATTACCATTGATGAAGGATACCTTAATATTTCCGCAAAAAAAGAGGTCAGTAAGGAAGAAAAGGATGAAGATTACACCAGAAAAGAATTTAGTTATAATGCATTTGAAAGATCCTTGCTTTTACCAGAAAATGTAAAAGAAGAGGAAATTAAAGCCAAATACGGTGACGGAATTCTAAGCTTTAAACTAGCAAAAAAAGAAGTGGCTCTAAAGCCAAAACCAAAAGTAATTGAGATTAGTTAAAATTTCATTTTTTACTATACAATGTCCTCAGTGTAAGATCTTTAAATTGTCCATGTAGTATAAGATCTTGATTGAGGGCATTGCTTTTTTCATGATTTTGAATAATGCCTCCTCATACTATTTCTAGCTGTCTTTTTTGGGCATTTGAAGATTATCCGGTTTCTTCAGAGCCTTTATGGCAGCCTTATATCCCAAATCAAAAACAGCATCCACATCATTTATCGAGAACGTGCTGTGATTTATCAAATCTTTAGGTGATATTACGAGATTGCAATCTCCAAACTTAGAAAGGGAATCATTGGCAGAGCGTATCTTATAGGCACGTTCCAAAACATTGTACGAGTGTTTTAACTGCTCTATCTCTATTTTAAGAAAAGGATTTACATAAACCCCAATGATCTGATCAGTATAGGATTTGAGCAGATCTACGGGGAAATTGTTCAATGCTCCACCATCCACATAATACGAATCCGCTATTTTAATCGGCGTAAAAACCCCTGGAAATGCCGCTGAAGCCAATATTGGGCGGATAAGCTCTCCTTCAGAAAAAACCTTTAAACTACCATCCAGAATGTTGGTGGCAGTGATGAATAGAGGAATTTTAAGACTCTTAAAGTTATCTGCAGGAAAGAACTCAGAGAACTTGTCATAAAACTTTTCAGTATCAACAAAGCCGGGTTTGCCAACTGCATAGTTGTTAAAACTAAAAATATCAATCTTCTTAATAAATTCGAGGATTTGTTTCCAATCTAAGCCCCCTGCATACAATGCGCCAATAATCGCACCGGCGCTGGTCCCAGCTATATGAGTAATTTCGAAACCATATTCATCCAAAGCCTTTATTACTCCTATATGAGCAATACCCCTAAATCCTCCCCCTGAAAATACCAGGCCTGTGTTCATAGCATAATCTTAATACCGGTAAAGATACCTTTTTACACCTAAGAATTTTAAAAATTGAAAAGATATAAATAGAGCATAGATCTCGAAAAAAAATAACCATAAGTATTAGTTTAAACACCTATGGCATTTTTTAGAAATTTATATAAATTGCTATTCTGACAGTCTTTTTTTCTTAAAAACCCTTGTTAAAATAAAGGGAATCATCACTTTGGCAACAAAACCATCAAAACTTCTAATTAAATTAAAGGGATAGAAATACGTTTTAAGCTCTTGCAAACTGTACTTCGTATACTCCTTGTTGATCTCTCTTTCCAGAGCAAGGATTTTTAAATCCTCATCAATTTCCCTAAACGAGTTGTATTTTCCTATCATGGTCCTTCAAAAAAGTATTTAGAAAACAATTGCAGTAAAGGCTTATTTAACCTATCACGCAATAGATAACCTATAAAGGCAAACAACAGATATAAAATCCCAATTATCGCGAATCCATAAATGGTATTATCCATTGCGTAACCCAAAGCAAAAGAAGCCGCCAAGCTCAAAAATATCAAAGCCAAAATAAATATAGTACCAACCAACAACACTTTGGCTAAATAGGTAACCAAAACCATAGATATCTTAAAACTTTTAAGCTTGGCGTATTCTATGCTATGCTCCACGTAGGAGCTGACATTTTCGTCTAATTCAGAAATATTTTGTCTTAATCCTTCAAAAGCCATAATAGCCTACTTCTGTAATTGTGCATTTTTCTTTCTGATCTCTTCAAGCTTACGCTCCAATTGAACAATAATTTCATCTGCTTTGTAACTCATTGTAGAGATGGTATCCTCTAATTTTTGTTCAAAAACTTCTTTCTTCTCGTCTGCTACTTTGGTGAGTTCTGCTTTGGCATGAGAAATTCGTTCTGTTAGATCGTGCTTGGTTTCAAGTGCCTTATCCTTAATTTTTTTTCGGGTTTTAATCCCTTCGTCAGGAGCATATAAAATTCCTATACCTGCTCCTATTGCTGCCCCTGTTAAAAGAGCTAACAAAACATTACTACTGTTGTCTGACATGATAAATTTTTTTTAGGTTAATATTAATAATGGATCAAGTTAAGACATAGACTTTCTATACGAAATGACTAAGATCATTTCACATAGAAATTTTAGCGTATTTTTTTGTTTCAGGAGGTTTTTAGCAACTGAAAGGTTTGCTTTGCAATTTCCAATTCCTCATTCGTAGGAATGACTAATATTTTTACTCTTGATGAGCCCTTTTGTATTTCCCTAATTCCATGGGATTTTTGCGCATTCTTCTGCATATCCAAATCAATTCCAAGAAAGTCCATCTCAGAACAGACCAGCTCTCTAAGATAACTGGAATTTTCACCTATCCCCGCTGTAAATATCAAAGTATCCAGTCCATTCATGGCGGAGCTGTAAGCGCCAATATATTTTTTAATCCTATAGGCATTCATTTCCAGAGCTAACCGGCATTTGGCATCACCTTCATTAGCTTTAGCCTGAATTTCCCGTAAATCACTATAACCGGTAAGTCCTAGCATTCCACTTTTCTTATTGAGCAAATCATTTACTTCCCGCAAACTATAGCCCAGCGATTCTACAAGGTAAAAAATCATGGAATGATCAATGTCTCCACTTCTGGAACCCATAATAAGTCCATTTGAGGGAGCAAAACCCAAACTATGGTCCATACTTTTTCCATTATGGACGGCAGTAATACTGCAGCCATTACCTAGATGAATGCTAATCATCTTAGCCACTTTTTTATCTAAAAAGCTTATGGCCTTTTCTGTAACATATTTATGACTAGTGCCGTGGAAGCCGTAAAGCTGTATTCCGTGATCCGTGTAAAATTCATCCGGTATTGCATATTTACGAGCCTTCAAGGGAATAGTTTGATGAAAGGCGGTATCAAAGACCGCAACCTGTTTGGCATTTGGAAATAATTCTTCAGCAATCAATATCCCTTCCAGGTTATGTGGATTATGCAATGGAGCCAACTGACTCAAATCTCCAATCTTATCTTTTACTTCCCGGGTAATAATTGTAGTTTCAGAAAAAGCAGTTCCCCCATGGACTACCCTGTGCCCCACGGCATCTATTTCATTTACGTCGGTAATAGCTCCGTTAGCAGGATCCAAAAGTAGTTCTATAACCCGATTAAGCCCTTTTCTGTGGGATGAAAACTGCTGTATTTCATTAGTTTCGTAATCAACCTTTGTATACTTCAAATTTCCATTTTCCAGTCCTATTCTATCTACCATGCCAGAACACAAAACGGTTTCTGATGGCATATGCATTAACTGAAACTTTATAGATGAACTCCCTGTATTAATAATTAGAATATTCATTGAAATAATTAAATTATAATGCCTGGGCCTGGATGGCAGTTATAATAACTGTATTAAATATATCATTAACTGTACTTCCCCTGCTCAGATCATTTACAGGTTTATTTAGTCCCTGAATTATTGGTCCAATTGCCAGGGCACCGGTTTCTCGCTGCACTGCCTTGTATGTATTATTACCCGTGTTAAGATCCGGGAAAATAAAAACACTTGCCTGTCCGGCTACTTCCGAGTCAGGCATTTTTGTTTTACCTACATTTTTATCTACTGCGGCATCGTATTGAATAGGGCCTTCAACTTTAAGATAAGGTGCCCTTTTTTTAACAATCTGAGTAGCTTCACGCACTCTTTCTACATCCTCACCTGAGCCCGAAGTTCCGGAAGAATAGGAAAGCATAGCTATTTTGGGATCTATTTCGAATGCCAAACTGGTAGCGGCAGATGTAATTGCAATTTCGGCTAATTGTTCTGCATTCGGATTCGGATTTATTGCACAGTCGCCATATACCGAAACCCTATCTTCCAGACACATAAAAAACACGGAAGAAACGATAGATACATTGGGTTTGGTCTTAATTAACTGAAGTGCCGGTCTAATAGTATGTTGGGTGGTATGAACAGCCCCGGAAACCATGCCGTCTGCATCCCCTTTATAGACCATCATTGTACCAAAATAAGAGATATCTGCCATAAGATCCTCTGCCATGGCCCTGTCTACATTTTTATGCTTACGCAATTCATACAGCGTATTGGTATAATCTTTAAAATAAGTTGAATTTACAGGATCTATAATGCTAATTTTTTCAAAATCAAGTAGCAAATCCAATTGTCTTGCCTTTTCCTTTATCTGTACCGGATCGCCCAAAAGAGTTAATCTAACAGCATCTGCATCGATTAGTTCCTTAGCAGCTCGAAGTATGCGTTCATCTGTACCTTCCGGCAAAACAATATGCTTTTTGACCCTTTGGGCCCTTTTAAGGAGATTATACTGGAACATTCGTGGAGTTATCCCGTTTGCTTTAAAGGTTATTAGACGCTCAGCTAAAGCATTTATAGGCAGAAATCTTGTAAAGTCCTGAATAGATCCCTCTATTTTTTGCTTATTCTCCGCATATATTTTAGGACGTATTGCACCAACCTTATTCGCAATAGAAAAAGTACCTCCCTGAACTGAGATGATGGGAACTATTTCCGAGAGACCTTCGATTAATTGAATAACCGGATCTTCTGGAATAAGTCCACCAGTGAGCACGATTCCTGAGGCAGTTGGATAATTAGAAGATAAGTTAGCCTGCAATGCTCCCAGGATAATATCAGATCTATCACCAGGAGTTATGACCAAACCATGTTCCTTAAAATGAGTGAGATAATTTCGTAATTGCATCGCCCCCACACTAAAGTTGCTCACCTGATTATTTAAAAAGTTATGACCAAAAAGAACATCTCCTTCCAGTTCTTTAACAATCTCTTTCATGGTAGGATTACCCAGGGCCGGATTTAAAGGAATAGTGCCAATTAGCACTTCGGCCGGAAGTGCTTTTAAAAGGCCATTGGTTACCAGGTTTACATTTTGAGGTTCTACTTTATTGGCAACTACCATCAAAACTTCAACACCCTTATTGGTAAAGGAATCATAAGCGAGGTAAAGGTTATCAACCAATTCTTCCAGGGTTTTGCCCACACCGCTTGCCAGAATAACTGTGGGGATACCTAGGTTTTTCGCCATGTAAACATTAATGTCCCATTCTATAATTGATCCTTCCCCGGAGAAGTCGGTTCCCTCAACCAAAACAAAATCAAAACGAGATTCAATGGCCTTATACTTTTCTATGATCTTGTCTAATACCTCATCACTCTTATCCTGATTGTATTTATGGATTACCTCACTTCTGGTACAAGCATAGGCTTCATTATATTCCATTTGTATTTCAAAGTAGGAAATCACCGTATTAATATGATTGTCCTTCTCCCCGGGTCCGTAATCATCTATTATTGGCCTGAAGTACCCTACTTTGGCAGCTTTCCCCAATAATAAATGCATCAGTCCTAAGGATATTATCGATTTGCCGCTATTGGGCTCGGTAGTAGCTACATAAATGGCTTTGCTCATTGATACCAGAATTTTCAAAGTGCAAATTTATGGTATTATGTTTACTCAAACGATAATCTATCCTTATAAATAGTTTAAGGATTGGTTAAGGCATATAAATAGTTAAAAAGGTTTTGATTTTTTGAATTTATGACGCTGAATATAAGAAATTACTCCACTTCCGGAAGGACCAAAAAAGGAATCTTTGTTTTAAATGCTACTTTTTTGACCACTGGCTCGTGTGTCAACCCTTTAAAAAAACTATGCTGAGAATTTATCATTGCTATCAACCCTGCATTTTTCTTTTCAGTTAGATCGTTGATTTTTAAAGCAATGTTAGGATGATAGTCAAATTCTTCAAAAACACAGTCCTTCTTTCCTAATAAATTGTGAAGCAATTTCTTTAATTGTAATTGTTCCTCGTTTAATTCCTCTTCCTCATTGATGTGAATAACATTAATTCTGGCCTTACGAAGTTTGGCAAGATCCAGCAATGGCTGTAATTCAACACGTTGATACAGGTGTTTAAAATTTGTGGCAAATAAAATTTCATTGAAAGGGTTAAAATCATAAGAATTGGGAACTGCAATAACAGGACAAAAGTTAATATTCCTTATAACACTAACCGCATTGCTACCCATAAAAATTTCCCCTAAACCAGAAGCTCCCTGGGTTCCCATAATAATATAGTCAGCATCTTTGTCTATTACTTCACGACCAATAGCATTTAATAAAGAATCGGCAACCAGTACACCTTCAAATTTGTGCTCTGCAACCTTATTTATTTTATTTAAATGATTTACTATTTTATTAAGCTTTCTTTCAGATTCTTTAGCCGTAATCTCATGAAGTCTGGTATCATGTTCTTTGTTTATTCCACTTATTAAGCCCGATGGACTAACCTGGTGTGCGTGAATTATAATGAAAGTACAAGGTGATTGTTCAAAAAGAAATATTGCATATTTTATGGCATGCCATGCATTTTTAGAAAAATCTGTAGGTAAAACTATTCGAATCATTATACTATATTATTTTTTGATCATAGTGTATCTGACACTAAATTACCCTGTTCATTGTGGCAGAACCAGCAATGGTATTTGTGTATGAAAGCCCACTTTTTTTACAACGGCCTCACGGGTGAGTTTCTCTATAAAAGTATGCTTATAATTAATTAAAACAATAACATCTGCTCTGCTCTCTATCGCAAACCTACTAATTGAATCAGCTACACTAACCTCAATCTCTACATTCTGAAAGGAATGCTCAACTTTACCCAAACGTTTGATCAAAACTTCTTTATTAGAAAGTTGCTCATCATTTAACGAAAATTCCTGTGCTATGTGAATTATTAGTATTTCTGAATTCCACGTTGCTGCCAGTTCTGTAAGCGGCTTCAGTTCATATTTTGTATAGGGTCTTGTAAACTCTGTAGGAAACAAAATCTTATTTAAGCCTTTAAAATCATGTTCACTTGGAACGGCAAATATGGGGCAGCTGTTTGTCATTTTAATGAGCTCTACCGTATTGCTTCCCATAAAAATTTCTTTGGCTCCCGTAGCCCCTTTAGTTCCCATGACAATTAGATCAATATCTTTTTCAGTACAAATTTCCTTCACTGCATTTACCATATCATTTGATACAGAACGTTTTTCAAAAGTGTGGTTTTTATTTGCATGATTTATTTCTAAATATTGTAATATCTTGTCAAGTTCATTTGAAGAATTTTTTGCAAGAGAGTCGTAGATTATCCCCAATCTTTCCTTACTCTTGTCTCCAAGCACATTTGCAAAACTGGGTTCATAGGTATTTAAAAGCAAAAAATGACATTCCGTATGTTCGTGCATTTTCAGAGCTGCGAAAATGGCATTCCATGCATTATGGGAAAAATCGGTAAGCAGTAAAACACTTTTCATCTTTAACTGTTATTTATCAACCTTGGCCGTATCTCTAATGACCAGGAAGGGTATTTTTATATGAAAACCTATTTGATCTACATTTTGTTTTTCAAAAATTCGTTCAAAAAATGAATGTTTTCTATTCATCATCATAAGGAGATCAATCTCATTCTTCTGGATATAATTTAAAATTGCATTTGGCATTAAACTACCTTTTAATTCTGTAAGGGTAGTAGACAAACCATCTAAACGATGATATAAAGCCATCTTATTTTCTTCCTGACCAGCAGTAAGGTCGTACTCCTCTTTTACATGTAAAACGATAAGTTTTGCTTTATTCATTTTGACCATTTTTATAGCAGTACTCAATTCATTATCCTTATAATTTGTCAAATAGTCTGATGGAAGCAATATTTTTTGAATTTTCTGGAAGGTATAGTTTTCCGGTATTACCAAAACCGGTGCAACAGCCTTTCGGAGAACATAAACCGTATTTGTCCCAAGAAATATCTCTTTAGCCCCGCTTGCGCCTTGAGTTCCCATCACGACCATATCAATTTCCTTCTCTATGGTCACTTCATTGATTTCATCTGTAAGTGTATTGAAGGCTGAAATGATATTATAGCTATGATTTGGATTTTTATAGGATTTCTTGACATCTTCTAGTGTTTTT
>NZ_JBATKE010000154.1:0-2801 GCF_049669105.1 Eudoraea sp. | reverse complement strand
AACCTATATTGATTAATTGTGGTTTTTATTTTTTTTTGCTATTCTCTATTTTATATTCAGATCATATATTTATTGGAATTAAAAAAGTACAATCAAGCTTGTTGCTCTTGTTCTTCCCGATTGTTATTTTTTATTTTTTCCCTAAAGTTAAAAAACAAACCATTAAAATATTTTCCTATGGTTTTATTTTGAGCAATTTTGTGCTATTCCTTTATTTTTTCGATATTCTCGCCCAAGGACTGGCAATAGACAGGTTTGCCGGCTTGATGGATAAAAATATTTTAGAACAGGCATTGGCTATAAATACCTATCCATACGAGTTTGTGCTTTCTAAAGCCGAAAAGCATTTGGATGTCCTTTTTGAGCCCCATAAGGTATATCTTTCCTTGCATTTTTTGACTGCACTTTTACTTTCCATAAATTTGATTGCAAACTTTAAGATAGCTATATTAAAAAAAATACTATTAGGTATATTATCTTTTCTTTTTGTGTTGGCCATCGTTTACAGCCAGGCAATTACCACGGTTTTGTCTCTGGTCTTAATACTGGTTCTTGCTCCCTTTTTTTATTTTAGGCGGCATCTGGAGAAAATCATCTTTGGAGTAGTTGTCTTATCTTTTTTAACAATTGGTTGGTTGGTAGGATTGCTTGACACCTATAAAAACAAGAATACAGACTCAATTGCCATGCTTTTGGATTATGTTATCTCATCTGTACCCATGGAAGAAGGAGTAGATAAGCGGATATACATATATGATTGTTCTATCAACCTTATTAAAAAGGAGATTTTATTTGGCTATGGAGTTGGAAATGTTCAGCAAAAACTAAATGATTGTTATCAAGAAAAAAATTATGTTGTGGCTGAGTTTAGGTCATTGGGTTCAGAAATAAATACTCATAACTATTACTTTCATATGTGGCTGTCAGCCGGATTGTTTGCCCTTCTTTTCTTGTTGTATATGTTTGGCCATAATTTTTATATTGCTTTAAAGTTAAAGAACTTTACCTTTCTATTTTTCCTGTTGATGTTTTCCTTAAGCTTATTGACCGAGAATGTTTTGGTGCGGATGTATGGAGTATTTTTATTTGCGGTCATGAATTCATTGTTTTATTCAAATTGCAAGATAGATGCGGGAAACGGGGAATAAAACAAGAAGTCTCGCAAGGGGTTCGGCTATTTATAGCATAGGCAATATAGGCACTTTGGTTATCAATTTCTTTTTGGTGCCATTTTATACCTTTTTCCTCTCGAATGAGGAATTAGGCTATTTTGATTTAGTTGCCTCCGCATCGATTTTACTGGCACCTATTTTTTTCGGGCACATTGAATTGGCTGTACTTCGCTGGGTACTTGCAAATAATAACCCTAAGAATATTTCCCGGGTAGTATCGAGTTGTTTGATGGTTTTTCTAATAGGACTATTCATTTTTAGTGTAGTCTTTTCAGTGGTGCATCTATATACCTCGATAACATTAGCTCCTTATGTTTTTTTATATTTTGTTTCCATTTTTTTCTATGTCATTGCCAAGCAGGTCGTTCGTAGCGTTTATTCTTCATTGCATTACGTTCTTACAGAATTGTTCTACATCCTTATCGTACTTATATTAAGTATTTTATTTGTAAGTGAATATGGCTTAATAGCCATTTTTACTGCATATGGTTTCGCTTCAGCGTCCTTCTTGATTTATTTGCTTGCAATAAAAATAACCAAGCATATTGACTTAAAGGCAGTTCGTGTGAATGTAACCAAGGAATTATTGAATTATTCATTTCCTCTCGTACTTAATGCCATGAGTCTTTGGATGAACAATCAGTCAAGTAAGTATATTATAGCCTCGTTTTTGACGCTAAGCGCGAACGGTATTTATGCTATTGCCTTTAAAATAGCCTATGTCATTCAAATACTAAATCGAATTTTTTATTATTCCTTTCAGGATAAAATGTTCGCAATATATGGTAAGGACGGATTTAAAGACTATTTTGAAAAAACCTTCAATACCTATTCAGGACTACTTTTCTCTATTTTATATCTTCTAATAAGTACGCAAAAAATCCTTTTGCCATTTATTATAGACACTGATTTCCTTGAAGCAACCAGATATATTCCTATTTTGGCCTTAGGAGTGGTTTTCATGTCTTTAGCATCAATACTTGGTATTATTTATCAATGTGAAAAGAAAAACATGCACGCCTTTAAGACATCATTGGTCTCAGGTCTTTTGATTGTTGCCACCGGATTTTTATTTATTCCAAAGTATCAACTTTATGGGGCATCAAGTGTTTTCGCTTTTGGAAATTTTGTTTGGCTGTTGTATCGGTACTTTGATGTTCAGAAATTTGTAGCCCTAAGAGTTTTCTTCTGGAGGTTTATCTTGTATATTGTTATAGCATTCGGAATTTATAGCATCACTCAAAACGAACAGCTATGGGCATCTGTTCTAGCAATTTGCCTCGCAGTTATCATATCACTTTATTTTAGTAGAGATCTTGTTCGAAAATTTTTGACAGTACTATTAAAAAAATAAAAACATGAACAACCGATTTAATTCAATTAGCGTATAGTAGTGAGAATACCAGTAGCCATATTACTTTGCTTCCTTAGCATAATTTCTCTTATTTTAGAGTGGTTTACTCTTGGCTTGTCTTTATCTCTTTTGGCCTATGGTATCATTTTATACCACACATTTAAAACAGTTGGCCTTAACTCAGTGCTTTTTCTTTTCATGATATTGTTCGGCTTATATGGCTATAGCGTGCCTATTTCTGTTTTTTTTGATTCGGATATTGGGTGGCACAGAGT
>NZ_JBATKE010000153.1:0-2295 GCF_049669105.1 Eudoraea sp. | reverse complement strand
CGTCCGGCAGCCCTATTAATCGACGAAGTCCAGGAGCTTTCGAAAGTAACGTCAAATGAGAAATCACACGACAACCTCGATGTGTTGAAATCGCTTTCCGACCGGATTCGCGTACCAGTCATAGCGTTCGGAACCTCCAAAGCTTATGAAATGCTGTATGTAAACGCACAGACCGCCCGCCGTGCCGATGTCCTGCATTTCGGACGCTATGCGGGCAATGACTCTGACATCGAAATATTCCGCGGCGTGGTTGGTGCTTTGGAAACGGCACTGCACATACCGCTTGCCAAGGAGGTGTCTGGAGATGTTGTCTACTTTTACGCGCGGACGACAGGTTGCGTAGGCATATTGATGGATTGGATGAAGCGCGCCCTTGCGCTCGCAATCGACAAGGGCGCTAGAAAGGTTAGCAAAAAGCATCTCGATGAAACGGCCCTGAGTGGCAAACACCTGGCCTCCCTGGTTCGAAGTATCAAAGATGCCGAGAGAATCCACGCAGATGCCAAGGAGTTCAACGTCATGTCGGAACTTGGAGAAAGTCCCAGCATTATGCGACCACCAACTCGCGGCCAAGGTAGCGAAGGGCGCAAAAAGCCACCTGCTTGTCGGCGTAAGCCGACTCAAGACAAGGCTGGACATCTCCTTGACGAGGTCGAATCATGACCACTAGCTTTCGCGCCGTGACCATCCCTACCGCGGATGAAATGACGCCAGGTTGTCCCTATATGTATGGTGCCACCCCGATTGGGGTGGCAACCAGCCAAGTGGAGTCCTTGGCAAGCTTCGCATGTCGTCTCGGTGATCGGCGCAATATGCGACCCGCAACAGTAGTCATCTCTTCGCTGCAGCGATTTGCGGAGCGAAAAGACTTTCAGCTCAGGATTCAGAAGCAGAACGGTCAAATTAATGGGGCCGGCCTGACGGCTCAGCGCGCAATCGACGCGTTCGATAGCGCGCTTGCAGTTAGAAGCTCTGCACAACTGACATTTCGCCCTTGGACCGAAATAGTAGAAGCACGAATGCATGGGTTTCTACGCCCACATATTGGCTTCTGTCCTGAATGCATCAACCAAGACCGGTTGGTACATGACGGCCCATATATTCGTTTGCTCTGGATGCTCAAAGTTGTTGAATCTTGCCCAATTCACAACATCCGACTATACGATGCTTGCCCAACCTGCGGAGATCGGCTACCGGTGATCCCATGGTTAACAAACCCTCTCTTTTGCATGAAATGTCGGCAGGATATTTCGCGAAAGCGGTGTACCTATTTCCAGGGAAGACCTACTGATTTCAGCCAGTGGATTTCGTTCGAACTCGGAAAGCTGCTCGCTGCCACGAATGGCGGTGGTTACTCAATAGGCGTGGGTCAAATGGTGGAGACATTTCAGACTATTCTTGAAAAAGAGTTCGACGGCAACGTTGCCGAGTTCGCAAGGTTCTTTGGTCTGGATAAGACCGCAAGCTACAAATATTTCGACGGGTCCTGTCGACCAACTTTCCCGGCCTTGTGCCGAATACTATTTCAGCTGAAGCTCTCACCGGCGGACCTTTGGGTCTCACGCAATAACGCCTTGGAGATAGACCGGCGCACCAGACTACGAAGGACCACAACGGAGGTTGCCAAGGTCCGTACAATGACACCGGAAAAGAAGGTAGCAATTCGACAAGGTCTCACGAAACTGCTCGCGTCAGAGGGGGAAATTATTGGCCCGGCTGAGTTTGCCAAACAATACGACACATCTAACATGGTGGTTCGCTACCATTTCGCCGACCTTTATGCCAAGCACCGCGCGAGATTTCACCAGCAGCAGAAGAGGCAACGCGCGCTCATCAGGCAGGAGCGCCTAGATCGTGTCAAACAAGCTGCTCGAGGACTCGTTGAACAGGGCATCTATCCGAGCCAGCGAAAGCTCAAACAAACTGGGAAAGTTTGCGCCAATGACCTCACTCGGTCCGATGTCCGCAATGTACTCTCGCCTATCATTAATGCCTTCGAACGGGAACAGCGTAAAGAGATTCAATAAATGTTCGAGGCGATCATGCGAACAGGCGCTGCCTAGCTGCAATTGACAAAGCTCTGGCAGGAGCTTCGGCGCAGACAGTCCGTTCTCGGCAAACAACCAGTAAAAAGTCTCATTACGGCAAAGAACTGAGCGATTTTGTTAGGCTCAATTGGCCGCGATCTGGGCAATATCCGGCAGGCTGGATGGCCTTCGAGATGAAAACCTAACCTGCTCATATAGTTAGAGTGGATCTTTGCCAGAGCCGATTTGAACCAGAAGATTGCCAAAA
>NZ_JBATKE010000152.1:0-9888 GCF_049669105.1 Eudoraea sp. | reverse complement strand
CTACTTTTTTTTAAGCTGAAACCAAACTAATATGTACCTCATTTTTGATACTGAAACTACTGGCCTGCCAAAAAGATGGGATGCTCCGGTAAGTGATACAGACAATTGGCCCCGTTGCATTCAAATTGCCTGGCAATTACACGATGCATTGGGAAATTTATTGGACCGGCAGGCCTACCTGATACAGCCTGAAGGCTTCAATATTCCGTATGATGCTGAAAAAATTCACGGTATTTCCACCGAACTCGCCCAGGAGAATGGAATTCCCTTGGCCGAAGTATTGGAAAAATTTAATGTCGCCCTTACTAAAACCAAATTTGTAGTCGGTCAGAATGTTGGTTTTGATCTTAACATTATGGGGGCTGAATTTTATAGGGCAGATCTAAAAACCTTGTTAGGGGAATTGCCCGTTCTGGACACATGTACGGAACATACGGCAACGCTCTGCGCTCTTCCCGGAGGACGAGGCGGTAAATTCAAGCTTCCTACCCTTACTGAGCTTCATCAATATTTGTTTAAAACTCCATTTGCAGAAGCACACAATGCCACAGCAGATGTTGAAGCAACTACCCGTTGTTTTCTGGAACTGGTAAGAAGAAAGCAATACACCAAAGAACAATTGGATGTACAACCCGATTATTTTGAAAAATTTACCGAAGCCAATCCACAGGAAATTCAATTAATAGGCTTAAAACATATCAACTTAAAGAAGGCTTCTGAAAAAATAGCCAAACATCTGAAAAATTTAGATGTAGCAGATATTTCCGAGGAGGACCTGAACCAAAATATAAAGTCACTTGAAGATGCAGAATTTATACATCTGCATAACCACTCTCAGTTTTCGGTACTACAGTCTACCATAAAAATAAAGGACCTGATTGCAAGTGCTTCTGAGAACAAGATGTCTGCAGTAGCACTGACAGATCACGCCAATATGATGGGAGCTTTTCATTTTGTTAAAGAGGTTAAGGCCCATAATAGAATGGTAGAAGAAGCCGGGGCTAAGGAAACAGATAATGAAGACACTATAGAAAGAAATTTTATAAAACCCATTATTGGTTGCGAATTTTTCGTTTGTGATGACCATTCTAATAAAAATGTAAAAGATTATGGGTATCAAATGGTGTTACTGGCCAAAAATAAAAATGGTTATCACAACCTGTCAAAAATGTCTTCTATTGCCTACACCGATGGATTCTACTATGTCCCCAGAATTGATAAAAGTATTATATCGCAATTTAAAGACGATATCATTGTCCTGAGTGGAAACCTTTATGGCGAAGTGGCTTCTAAAATATTAAATATAGGAGAAAATCAGGCCGAAGAGGCTTTGCTATGGTGGAAAGATGTTTTTAAAGATGATTTTTATTTAGAAATCATGAGGCATGGTCAGGAAGATGAAGAAAGAGCTAATAAAGTACTGGTTGAATTTGCCAAAAAACATCAGGTAAAATTAGTAGCCACCAACAATACTTATTACTGTGCAAAGGGAGATGCAGAGGCACACGATATTTTATTATGTGTAAAGGATGGAGAAAAACAGGCCACCCCAATTGGCAGGGGCCGGGGCTACAGGTATGGCCTGCCCAACCAGGAGTACTACTTTAAGAGCGGCTCTGAGATGAAAGAATTGTTCAAAGACCTTCCTGATTCTATTCTGAATATTCAGGAAATAGTAGATAAAATTGAACCTTTTGAACTGGCCAGGGATGTCCTCTTACCCGAATTTGAAATTCCTGTCGAATTCAAGATTAAAGAAGATGAAGCAGATGGCGGGAAACGCGGTGAAAATGCTTACCTCAGACATCTCACTTATGAAGGGGCCAAAAAAAGATATGGCGAGATAACAGATGAAATAAGGGAGCGCATTGATTTTGAATTAACAACTGTAGAGAACTCCGGCTATCCCGGCTATTTCTTAATTGTAGAGGATTTTATCAGGGAAGCAAGAAATATGGACGTTTCTGTAGGCCCCGGAAGAGGCTCTGCTGCCGGTTCGGTTGTAGCCTTTTGTCTTTGGATAACCAATATTGACCCTCTTAAATACGACCTCCTGTTTGAGCGTTTTCTGAATCCTGACAGGGTTTCAATGCCTGATATCGATATTGACTTTGATGATGAAGGACGTGGAAAAGTCATGGATTATGTAATCAATAAATATGGTGCCAACCAGGTAGCTCAGATTATCACTTACGGTACCATGGCTGCAAAATCTTCCATCAGAGATACCGCAAGAGTTCTTGACCTGCCTTTAAATGATGCGGATCGTATTGCAAAATTGATTCCCAATATGTCCAAATTGAGCAAAATATTTGGCGTTCCTGAAGCTGACCTTAAAAAGCGGTTTCGGTCAGATGAATTGGAAAAAGTGAACAGCCTGCTCAACATTTCAGAAGGTGATGACCTGGAGGCGCAGACGGTAAATATGGCCCGGATATTGGAAGGATCTTTACGAAATACTGGTATCCACGCTTGTGGGGTTATCATTACTCCCGATGATATAACCAATTTTGTCCCAGTTGCCACGGCTAAGGATTCAGACCTTTATGTAACCCAGTTCGATAATTCTGTGGTAGAGCATGCAGGCCTATTGAAAATGGATTTCCTCGGACTAAAAACGCTGACTCTCATAAAGGATACCGTTAAAATTGTAAAAGCCCGGCATGGAATACAATTAGATCCGGATGAATTTCCCCTGGATGATGCCCCTACTTATGAGTTATTTCAGAGAGGGGATACTGTTGGGATATTTCAATATGAATCTGTGGGAATGCAGAAACACCTGAAAGATCTGAAACCCTCTGTCTTTGATGACTTAATAGCCATGAATGCGCTCTACCGTCCGGGTCCAATGGAATACATCCCCAGTTTTATAGCGCGGAAGAATGGCGAGGAGGAAATTGCCTATGACCTCCCCGTTATGGAGGAAAATCTTAAAGAAACCTACGGAATAACTGTTTATCAGGAACAGGTGATGTTATTATCACAAAAACTTGCTGGTTTTTCTAAAGGTGACGCCGATGTTCTTAGAAAGGCAATGGGTAAAAAAATATTTTCCTTGCTTCAAAAACTTAAGCCACAGTTCCTTGATGGGGGTGAAAAAAATGGCCATCCAAGAGAAATTTTAGAGAAGATCTGGAAAGACTGGGAAGCTTTTGCTTCCTATGCATTTAATAAAAGTCATTCTACCTGCTATGCGTACATCGCCTATCAAACAGCCTATTTAAAGGCGCACTACCCTGCTGAATATATGGCTGCCGTTTTGTCTAACAATATGAACGACATTAAGCAGGTTACATTTTTTATGGAGGAATGTAAACGAATGGGGCTGGAAGTTCTGGGTCCTGATGTAAACGAATCCTATTATAAATTTGCAGTGAATAAGGACAATGCAGTTCGTTTTGGCATGGGTGCCATAAAAGGGGTAGGGCGTTTAGCCGTAGAGACGATTGTTGAAAACCGGAAAGAGCACGGGGCATATAAATCAGTATTTGATTTAACCAAACGAATTGATTTAAGAGCAGCCAATAAAAAAGCATTTGAGAATCTGGCTCTGGCCGGCGGGTTCGATTCATTTGGGGACTCACACCGAGCACAATATTTTCACAAGGAGGGAGATGGCAGTACTTTTCTTGAAATGGTTATAAAATACGGCTCCAAATTTCAGGAAAGTGAAAACTCATCTCAGGTTAGCTTGTTTGGTGACACCAGCGAAGTACAGATTCCCGAACCTGAAGTACCGCCCTGTGGAGAATGGGGTACCATGGAAAAACTCAGAAGAGAAAAAGAAGTGGTTGGTATTTATATCTCCGGGCATCCACTAGATGATTTCAGGACGGAGATTAATGCCTTTTGTAATGCCAATGTTTCTTTCTTTAATAATTTGGAAGAGTATGTAAACAGGGAGCTTTCCTTTGCCGGGGTTATTACGGATGTGCAACACAGAGTATCTAAAAATGGTAAAGGATGGGCCTTATTTACGATGGAGGATTATACAGATACCTTTGAGTTTCGGATTTTTGGAGAAGAATATTTAAAATTCCGGCACTTTTTTATGATTAATTCCTTTGTATTTGTAAAAGTATTTGTCCGCGAAGGATGGACAAACCGCGAAACCGGTAAAAAAGGAGATGCACGGCTACAGTTTGTCAATTTTATGTTGTTGCAGGAAACTATGGAAAACTTTGCTAAAAAATTGACTATAAAATTGAATATTGACCAGCTTAAAGAAGAAAATATTCACGAGCTAAAAGACACCCTTATCTCCTACAAGGGCAAGCATCCACTAAATTTTGTTGTTTACGAAATGAACGAAGAATTTAAAGTTAACCTGTCCAGTAGAAAACAAAAAGTAGAGATCACCAGCGAACTATTACACACTTTGGAAGAAAAGGACGTACACTATAAATTGAATTAAATAAGCATTTTCAATAGCGTAATAAGAAAAACGAATACTATTGGAGTAATGAAAAGGCAGAATAATTGACTAAATTTGCGTAATTATAAATAAAAACGATATGGCTTTAGAAATAACCGATGCTACTTTTGACGAGGTAGTTTTAAAAAGTGATAAACCCGTTGTGGTTGATTTTTGGGCAGCATGGTGCGGACCCTGCAGAATGGTAGGACCTATTATTGATGAGGTAAGTGCTGAATATGAAGGAAAGGCCGTAGTAGGAAAAGTTGATGTTGATACCAATCAGGAATTTGCTGCAAAATACGGGGTACGAAATATTCCAACGGTTCTTGTATTTAAGGATGGTGAAATTGTGACAAGACAGGTTGGAGTATCTCCAAAAAAAGTATATACCGATGCAATTGAAGCGGTTCTTTAGTTAAAAAAAGAAACTTCTATTTTAAAAAAGGTTTAGCAGTTGCTAAACCTTTTTTAGTTTATCTTGGTCTTATGGATTTGCGGTCAGAATTACATAGAGCCCCTTTATTTCAGAACCTGGAATTATTGGCGAATCAGATTGTGGAAGGCTTTATCAGCGGAATTCACAAAAGCCCCTTTCACGGTTTTTCAGCAGAATTTGCCGAACACAAAATATATAATCCCGGAGAGAGCACAAAGCATATAGATTGGAAGTTGTTTGCAAAGACAGACAAACTATATACCAAAAGATATGAGGAAGAAACCAATCTTAGGTGCCATATGATATTGGATAATTCGGCTTCTATGTACTATCCTGAAATACAGAAGCTTTCCATTGATCATTTAAATAAAATAGGCTTTGGGGTACTTGCCATTGCGGCTTTAATGAACATTCTTAAAAAGCAGCGTGATGCTGTTGGCTTAAGTGTATTTTCTGATACCTATTCCTTTTACGCTTCTGAGAAAGGGAGTGAAAGGCATCACCAAATGTTGCTTGCCAAACTAAGTGAAATAAGCCTCGATAGAAAGCCCGCCAAACAGACGGAGATATATGCCTATTTACATCAGATAGCCGAGAAGATAAAAAGGCGAAGTCTTGTTTTTCTTTTTACAGATATGTTCCAGACCTCGACCTCAGATGATACCCTTTTTGATGCACTGCGGCATTTAAAATACAACAAACACGAAGTAGTCTTATTCCATTTGCTGGACAATGAAACCGAACTGCATTTTAACTTTGAAAATATTCCCAAAAGGTTTATTGATGTTGAAACAGGCAGCCATATAGACCTCTATGCAGATACCATCAAAGAGGCCTACGAAAGTGGGGTTGATGAATACTTGACTGACTTAAAACTAAAATGCGCCCAATATCGCATAAAATATGTGGAGGTGGATATCAAGGAACCCTTTACTAAGGTATTGAATACTTTTATGATTGAACGTCAGAATTTTTTATAGCCCAAACGGAATTTTAAAAAAATTGTTTGTGGAATTCATTTAGCAACGTATATTTGCACACGCTAAACGCCACGGTCCGGTAGTTCAGTTGGTTAGAATACCTGCCTGTCACGCAGGGGGTCGCGGGTTCGAGTCCCGTCCGGACCGCCACAAAGTAAACCCTTCATACATAGTATGAGGGGTTTTTTTATTCCAAGCTTGGAGCTTGCTCCAGGAGCGAAGGATATAAAAGACATAGCCGGCTTTGCCGGCAGTGGGTTACTTTGTGGCAGGCCCACCCCCCCAGGCCGCTTTTGACACACTGAAATTTTAACGAAAGTGGGGAGGAAGCAATCCCGTCCGGACCGCAAAGATTAAGCCCTTTACACAAAAGTATGAGGGGCTTTTTTAAAAACGACTTATCATAAACTAAGGGTTTTCAAATAGCTTTCCATCAACCTAAGGTATTTATCTACTTCAGACAATGCCTTTGTTCTTTCTTTTTCGTTAACCGCACTCTTTGCCCGCAGACTATTGACCTTGGCACGTACATTGGCACGATAGGCCTTGTAAAAAACAAAAAGATGGCGTTCTTTCGACGATTTCATTGAGGGGAAAAATTGATTGTAATATTCAAGAAATAGCTCGGATAAATCCTTTTTTCCAAATGCATCGAGATCCATACAAAGGAAAGCCACTTCGTTCAAAACATCAATTTGCCTGTAATCATCATTGAATTCAATACAATCGAAAGGCTGAGGTGATGGGAATAAAAAAATATTCCTGGAATGAAGGTCTCCATGGCAATCCCTGAAGAAACCGGCCTTGAGTCTGCCTGCCAGCAACTCCTTGTTTTTCTCTATAAAAGTGTTTGAGGTTTTTATGGCATTGGCAATAATAGTTACATATTTGTCGCCGTATGTTTGTGTTGCCAGATATTTATTTTCCGCTTCCAAATCGTTGAATTCTTCCCGAATACCCAACACGTCTTTTTGATAGATTATAACAGTATTCCTATGAAAAACCGCAATTTTTTTTGCCAGGTTTTGAATATCGGACTTGGTTACTTTATTTTGAACCAAAAGCTTATCCATTTGTTTGGTCCTATCCATTTTACGCATCCTGACGGCGTAGTCGACTACCGTTCCCACGTTTCCTCCTATTTTATAATGGTCATTCAATCTATTTATCGGAACAACATCCAGGTAAATATCATTGGTTAGCCGCTTGTTCAATTCAATTTCCCTTTTGCAATATTTTTTACGCTTTTCAAGAGTTGAAAAATCAAGAAATGAATATTTAATGGGCTTTTTGATTTTGTATACGAATCGGTGGCAAATAAACACCCATGATATATGGGTTTCAATCAATTCTCTTTCTCCTGAACCTTCCGGAAATTCTCCTTCTAAGAGCAAACTATTTATCTGTTCCTGTATCATTCTTCCAACCTATGTATTGAACAGCTTTTAGCAACATTTCTTCAATGTTATTATTCGTCGATTCCAATAACAAATGGTGCTCGTTAAACGGTTCCCATTGTTGCTGGATTAGTTTATACACCTCAAAATCAGCTTCGCTATAAGGCCTGCTTTTTTTTAATCGCTCTTTGATCGTACTTTCGACCGAATGTAATTCAATATAAAAAACCTCGCCCTGATCTGATAATTGCTTCATAAAAGAATCTCTAGTTTCTTTTTTATGGAATGTGGCATCGAGCACCAGGTTTTGACCCGTGGCTATTGCTTCTTTCGCCTTGCCGAGCATGGTATCATAAACCACTTTTTTTTCATGATAGGAATATGTTCTTTGTGCAAATAGCTCCTTCCTTAACTTATCACTATTCAGATAGCTTGCATCTATCATTTTTGCAAGTCTTGAAGCAAAATAACTCTTGCCCGTACCTGGCAAACCAAAAACAAATACAATCATCCTGTTTATTCTTTTAGGGTACTAAGTTAAACCGGCGATTTCAGAAGTTTGATGATTTATATCATAAGCTACATTGCACGTAGCTGATTCATTTATCGCCCGATTTTAAAGAGAATAAATCAATGAAACGATTAAATTAAAAAGTCTCTTTTTGTGTGAATAGATAGTTACTGTTAACCGATTGTCCCATTCAAATAAGCAAAAGTTTACCCAGGAGTAATATGGCAGGGTAGTTCAGAAAAGAGTTAGTGAGGAGATTAAAAAGCTAAAAGGAATTATTAGTAGGAATGTGGAGAAGATATGATATTTGACATATAACTTTGTTCTCAACTTTTAGTTACTAAATCCCACTAATTGATGCAGCTAAGTAAATTCCGAATAGGCGAGGAAATCAATTCTGTCCGGACCGCAAACAAGAAAGTCCTTCACAAAAAGTGAGGGGCTTTTTTTGTTTTTAGAAAATCCATATATTGGTTAGAATTATTTATTCTTAGGGCAATTACTTCTGGGAATATATTTATTGTAACAGGAGAAGCCTAATTATATTTTTTTGATTTATTATTACTAAGTAATTCTAATAAAATCAAAGTTTAAATAAACGATTGGCAGTGTTTACAGGATAAATGAAATATTACCTTTACACAATTGTTGTATTTGATAGGCATAAATACTAAACGCTCATATTATTTGATATTAAGATGAATGATAAAACTGCGATAATATATTCTTCAGTAGATGGACAAACTCTAAAAATTTGTAATAAACTTAAAGATAGTTTGCAACAAAGCAACCCAAACATTGTTCTATTTTCAATTGATGATTTTAATGAAGATGTATCCCAATATGATAAGCTTATTATTGGCGCAAGCATTAGATACGGAGTTCATAATAAAAAAGTAATTGACTTTATAAATACCCATAAAAAAGAACTTGATAGTATAAAAACAGCTTTCTTTTCTGTTAATCTGGTTGCAAGAAAATCTGAAAAAAACACACCAGCCACAAACCCGTATGTGATAAAATTTTTTAAAACCATTGATTGGACACCTACTGTAGTTGAAGTATTTGCAGGAAAATTAGACTATAAAAAATACCCTTATTTTGATAGAATTATGATTCAATTTATTATGTGGATGACCAAAGGGCCAACAAATATTAATACAGAAATTGAATATACCAATTGGGAAAAAGTAAAGAAGTTTGGAATGCAACTTGGCAATATGTAAAGAAGTTATTTAAACAGCACTGAAAGCAAAAATAAATACAGAGGATTAAAACGCTTCATATTTCTGACGATAAAGTTCAAATAAAGGATAGCTTTTAATCAGTTTTGTTAATAATTAGAATTCAGAATTTTCACAAAAGTTCATTTATATTAAAAGGTGAGCCCAGTGGTGAGCCTCTAATAGCACTCTTTGGCAGGCCTTGAAAATAAGCGCTTTCGAGAGCCAGCGATAAAGCAATCCCGTCCGTCCCGCAATGTAAAATTGTTAAACACTTATTAATCATTCAATTGGTAAGTGCTTTTTATTATTCGCTTTGTTTGTAAAATGAATTTTCATCTACCACAATTGTTGTCAATTCAACTGTATGTCCGTCTGGATCTTTTGTGTAAATTGAGTGGAAATAATAATGGTCCTGGATGATATATTCCAAATTCAGATCCATGTAACGCTTTTTTGCTTTATCAAAATTTTCTTTGGTTACATTGAAAGCAAAATGGTCAATTTTTATGTTTTTTGATTTTAAATCAAGTTCTGTGTCAGAAGTATTTGCGGGGAAAAGAGCTATTCCAGATTTATTTGCAAGCATAAAAACAGGAAAGTCTCCCCATTCTGACATTTGATATTTTTTTAGCCCCAAAACTTTATCGTACCAATCCGCAGATACTTTTAAATCCTTAACGCGAATTGCAACGTGGTCTAAAAATTCTATCTCTATTTTATTTTCTTTACTATTCATTTTTCAAATTACAGCTAAGGTTTGGACCAAGATTAGATAGGACGAAATTCTTTATGGATTTTCCACAACCTGATCAATTTTTCTAAAAATAAGAATTTCCAAGTAAAGAGAGAAGCAGGTATTAACCTGCCTGCCACGACTGAGTCAGGCAAATCTGCAGATATTTTATAACCGGCGTAATG
>NZ_JBATKE010000151.1:0-12182 GCF_049669105.1 Eudoraea sp. | reverse complement strand
CTGTTGGTTTTTGATGAAGTAATGACGGGATTCCGCCTGGGCCGTGGTGGGGCACAAGAAGTCTTAGGAATAGATGCTGATATCGTTACTTATGGAAAGGTTATCGGTGGAGGTCTTCCTGTAGGAGCATTCGCCTCAAGCAACGAAATAATGGCACACCTGGCTCCCGATGGGCCTGTTTATCAGGCTGGTACTCTTAGCGGTAATCCATTGGCCATGAGCGCCGGACTTGCTATGCTCACAGAATTGAATAATAGGCCTGAGATTTTTGATAGCCTTGATCAAAAGACGGCTTATCTTCATAATGGCCTGTCTTCTGTGTTAACAGAGCATGGCATTCCTCATCAAATTAACCGTTTTGGATCTATGATTTCGGTTCATTTTACTGAAAATCCAGTGATAGATTTTAGCAGTTCTGCTAAAGGTAACAATGAGATATTCCGCAAGTATTTTCACGGAATGTTAGAGCAAGGAATATATCTGCCACCGAGTGCCTTTGAAAGCTATTTCTTAAATGATGCTATTAGCTATAAGGATTTGGATAGTACAATCGAAGCCTTAAAGAAGGTTGCTCCTGATTTGGTATAAAAGGCCTTATTAATAAAGAAACGGAATATAGAATAGTTATACTTTATTCTACACCCCGTTTTCTTTAAGAATCAAGACTTATTTGCCATGCCTCCTCCCGGAGTTATGTTCTCTGTTACCGTCTTTTCTATGACTTCTGTGATGATGATTTATGCGTTCCCATTTTTGAAATTGTTCTTCGGACAGAATTTGTTTCATCTTTCCTTTTTGGGCAATCATCCTATCCAATCGTTCATTTTGAAAGTCAAAGCGTTCATCAGCACTTGGTTTGGATTGTTCCGCTTGTTCCTTTTTCACCTTCCGTTCCAACATTAAAGCCTCCCGCTCTTTGGCATTTTCCAAATTTAGCGTTTGAATTTCCTTTTGTTGAGCCGTATTTAAATCCAGAGCCAAAGTCATCTTCTTTGTCTTAAGTACGGCTATTTGTTCCGGAGACATATCTTTCATGCCCCTTTGTTCACTATCAAAATGCTGGCCTCTTTGAGAATAGCCCATCATTCCAATTAATAATACGGTTGTTACTAATACTTTTTTCATGTGTTTATGTTTTTATTATACACCTTGGATTATTAATTCATTATTTGGTTTAAATCATCTTTTGATATTATAAAAACTTTAACACTGCTGAGAATATGGTCTAGTGAATCCAATGCAGAATATTTTAAATATTTATGGGTAAAAACAAAAAGGGCCCGGTTTATACCGAACCCTTTGATTTGGGAATTTATATATGGATTTGATTTACTAATTAAGATCTTCTAATTCAATTAAGAATGTGGGTTTTAAATTTTCATTGGTAATTTCTACGACCTCTACTGCCGTATATTGTTGTTCCTGATTTTCATTGCTATCTAAACCATAGTAGGTAAATGCAGATAATACAAAACAAACAAAATAAAGCAGACTTTTAAATTTATAAGACATAATTCCGGGGTTTTTGTTCAATACTAAGATATAACCAATACTAAACCAGATCGAATGATTGTTGTGAATGTCTTTTTTATTGGTGTTAAAAACCTATTATTTGTGGTCTGCGCTAATTCTGCGCGGATTTTATGTAAAAACACTTTACATTTAATAGCTTAAATAAGGTAATTCACCGATAGCTACTAGCGAGAAGGCACTGGGTTTAGTATTTGATCTATGCGTGCTATTACATCCTGTAAATGATATTTACTCATGTTATCAGATGTTCTTGGGATGGCATTGGCTATGTTCCTTTTTAGACTGTTCAATTCTGCTCTTGCAACAGACCTGATGTCAGACTGACTGGTGTTTATAACCGTAGCCTTTCGATAGCCTCCATTAGCCGGCTTTTTAGTATTGCTTTCGGCAGTCATAAGGAATTCTAACCTATCTATATGTGCTTTCTGCAGATTTCTTCTGTAAGTGTCAATTTTACGGCCACTTTTGAGTTCGGACCAAATACCCTTGCTCAAATCATTCATCATGGTATTTAAGGAATATGCATCAGTGCCTAATTGAGTTTCCTGTTCTATAAGCCGGGCCATTCTTCCCAGACTAAGCAAATTGTTTAAAGATCTTGCTTGCAAAGCCCTTACCCTTTCAACAGATCCTGAGTATTCTATTCTCCCAAACAACTCATCGTCTAATAACCATTCTGGCGTGGTAAATATTTGTTCCTGAAGAAATTGCATACAGTTCTTCTGGTGTTCTTTGGGAACGGGAGTATATACTCTACCCTCCTGGTCATACGTCTTATAATATTCATAAACACCACCTATATTATTTGAGACATGTCCCATATATCTGTTGAATTGCCCAACCACCTGTCCGTATAATTTTTCAAGATCATCATAGTCTTTTCCATCCTCCTCGGTCCATTTAATCAAATTTGGAACAATCCTTTTTAAATTCTCAATCCCATATTTGCCTGCTTTTATTGCATTATCCCCCAAATCTTCCGTCTGAGAACTTGGGTCAATCACATCACCTGCCTGCTGGTGGCCAAAACGGTAAAGCGGGTCTCCCGAATGTTCCATAATCCAACTGTCCAGAATTTTCTTCTCTTCTTTATCTGTTTTGTTTAAGATAGGTTTGTAGCCCCATTTGATGGCATATTTATCATAAATACCAATATTAGGCATAAGTGCAACATCACCATCTTCAGGTTGCGCTACATAATTAAAACGGGCATAGTCCATAATTGATGGAGCGGTTCCATATGTTCTGGTAAAGGATACAGAGCGCAATGAATCAACCGGGTAGGCCACGCTACTCCCCATATTATGTGGTAATCCTAACGTATGACCAACCTCATGGGATGAAACAAAGCGTATAAGTCGTCCCATAACTTCATCCTTAAAGGCAAGGCCTCTTGCGTCATCATTTATTGCAGCCGTCTGAACAAAAAACCAATTGCGCAGTAGAGACATAACATTATGATACCAATTGATATCCGATTCTAAAATTTCTCCACTTCTGGGGTCGCTAACATGAGGTCCATTGGCATTAGGAATAGGAGAAGCTAAATACCTAACCACGGAATATCTCACATCTTCAGGTGACCAATCCGGATCTTCTTCTTTGGATGGAGGGTCTTTGGCCAGAATAGCATTTTTAAACCCTGCACTTTCAAAAGCTACCTGCCAGTCTTCTATACCTTGCTTAATATATGGGATCCATTTTTTTGGAGTAGCTCTGTCAACATAATATACTATAGGTTTTTTGGGCTCCACCAATTCACCTCGTCTAAACTTTTCAAGGTCCTCTTCTTTAACTTCCAGGCGCCATCTGTCCAGGTATTTTATGGTTTTACTTTCCTGTGCATCCAGTCCGTAATCTGTTTGACCCCTGGAAAACCAGCCCACCCGTTTATCAAAATAACGTCTTTTCATAGGCGTTTTCGGTAAAAGAATCATAGAGTTATTTATTTCAATCGAGATAGATCCAAGGCTCGCATTTGAAGGCGGACTAGCAGCATTATAGGTCTTTACATGTCTTGCCTCCAGATTTAGCGGATAGCTTTTTATAGATTCTATATAGCTCCTGCTCTCGTCCAATTTCGATACCTTGTAACGCTTTCGGTATGACTCTGGCATGCCTATGGCTTCAACATCTTTGATGAATAACTGTTCAACATCTATTACTGTCGCAGGATTTAGAGAATCTTTTTTGAAGGCTTTAATATCAAACGCATATAAAACTGGTTCAAAATTAGAATTTACCACCGCTTCATGTACCGGAAGCGAGTCGTCTGCTACTACATTATAACTAACAACGCGCAATAGTACTTTTTTAGGTTTCTTTTCCCAACGCAATACCTGAGTATTAATTTTTCCACCTCCAAATCCAATTCCCGATGCAGTTTTGGAAATTCTGCTTACCATCAACATTTCCCTGTTAAAAAGGGAATCGGGAATTTCATAAAGATGTTTATCCTCTACCACGTGAACATTAAATAGGCCCTTATCTGTAATGGCGTCTTTGGTAATTACTTTGGCATAAGGCTGTATCTTATCCTTTTTTAAACTTGATTTTTCTTCTTTTTGCTCTGTTTTAGTCTTTTTCTTTTTAAAGACTTGTGCATCAATATTGTTTGGGATCCCTAAAACAACTATTGCCAATAAAAGTATTGGTAGAGTTCTGTAAGTCATGGAAAAGTGCTGTTTTTTTGTTTCGAATTGGCCAAAGAACTGAAAAATTAATCGAAACTATTGTTAATAATATCATAAGCATATTTTTTTTTACAGTATTGTTTTATGAGAATATAACTATCAGGCAAACAGCAATATAAATACAAAAAGCACATTAGCAATTAGTGTTAAAAATAAAAGTTTTGACTGTTAAACAAAAGCTAATAGTGTAACAAATTGATTTTTCGACCGTCTTATATTCAAACAACGATCAACAAAAAACAAATTATAATGAACAAATTATTAATATTATGTGGATTGGTAATGCTGGGCACAACCACCACACCGCAAGAAAACAAATTGACCTCGAATTGTACAACATCGGAAGATAGTATTCATGTAAGTATAGAAGATGTAAATGGCCTTGAACTACTTGCTATGGAGACTGAAACTATATGGAAAGCTCCTAAACTTGTAAGCAGAATTATGGTAAATGCTCCGGAGGATTTAAAAGTGTCTGAAATTGTATTTATTGAAGAAGAGCCTTCTATAGAGCTGGGATTTGATACAGCTGAGTATCTGCCTGAAGGCTTTGATCCTTATAATGTTTATTTTGATGTAAACGCTATTGAGTTTATTGACGAGGAAATGACAGACCTGGGGTTTGATACGGAAGAGTATTTACCAGCAAATTTTAATGCATATGCAAATCCTAACGGAATAGATGGAATTAATTATATAGAAGAAGACGAAGCTATTGACCTGGGCTTCGATACAACAACATATCTACCGGAAGATTTTGATCCCTATGAATTCTATTTGGATCTTGATTCTGTAGAGTATATAGAAGATGAAGGAGAATTAGATTTTGATTTTAGTACTGAGGATTATTTACCAGCTGGATTTGATCCTTTATCAAGATAATAAGGGGATAGAAGATCTTATTTCTATCGATTTATTGGGTTAGTCGCCATAAAAGTCTTTGCTCTGCAAAGGCTTTTTTAGTGTTATATCTTATGCACTGCTACCTTATAGAGTGTGTTTAACAAAAATTTAACTTGAAAAAATGCATTTTCAAATTGTTAAAAACCTGGTATGGATACTCGTTTTTTGATAGATATTATCTAGCTTTTATGAAAAATCCATAAGTTTTATCTATAGAGACTAAGAAAATCGTTTTTCAACTGAATTTGGGCAATTGTTAATACTATCTGAATAGCAATAATAGGCGCATTTCCTTGTTTTAACTTTGTATAAAATATTAACCTTATAGCGTTATGAAAAATTTAAAAACAATAGTAAGCAGCTTTTTGATAGTAGCAACTATCAACGGGATAAATGCTCAGAATCCAAAAGGTGATGAAAAGCATTTTGATATTAGCAGCATTGAATATATAGAAGAAGAAGATTTTGATCTTGGTTTCAATACATCAGAATATCTTCCGGAAGATTTCGATCCTTATCAATATTATTTTGATCTGAATTCAATTTCTTATGTGGAGGATGTTTATGTGTATATGGATTTTGAAAAAAATTTACCAAGACATTTTGATGTGTTTGCAAATCCGTCGGATTTTCGAAATGTGAGTTATATTGATCCAATGGACGAAATACACCTGGAGATAGATACAGTAGAGCATTTGCCTGCTGACTTTAATCCGTATTCAAGAACTTCTTCAATAAACTATAATTCTTTGTATTAATTTTTACAATACTATACTAAGAGGCCCTGATCATTGTATCGGGGCTTTTTTATTAAAACAATATTGGGATTACATATTGGAAAACCAGTATCAATAAGACAACAGCGATAAGGTTTAAAACAATTCCAACTTTTGCCATTTGGTGAACCTTAATATAACCACTGGCAAAAACAATTGCATTAGGTGGGGTGGCCATTGGCAACATAAATGCACAACTACTGGCAATTGTCACCGGGATCAACAGGTATATTATTGGTATGCCTAAGCCAATCGCAATTCCTGCGACTACAGGTGCCAAAACGGCGACCAGGGCAACATTGCTCATCAATTCGGTCATAAATAGCATTAGTATTATGAGGAGCGAAGCCGTAAACAGAATACTTATCTCACTGGTAGCAATGGCGTTGGAGACAATATCTACAATACCGCTTACAGACATTCCCTTTGCAAGGGCCAGTCCGCCTCCGAATAGAATGAGAATACCCCAGGCCAATTTTTGAGTGTCATTCCAGTTGATAATAAAATCGCCTTTTCTGATATTATAGGGAACCGCAAAAAGAGAAATTGCAGCCAACATACTAATTATTGTATCTGAAAGTCCTAAACCCGGGAATATTTTGTTTATCAGGGTTCTGAAAATCCATAGAAATACCGTTATCCCGAAAATAACCAAAACCATTTTTTCCTTACCTGAAATAGGGCCTAATTTTTTTAATTCTGAGTTTATTACATCCTTGGATGCCTTGAACTTAAGTTGTCTGTTTGGAAACATCCATTTTACCAGAACCAGGTAAGATATTATTAATAATATTATAGAGAAAGGGAGCCCTAGGGTCATCCATTTTAGAAAGGAGATCTCTATGTTATACTCATTTTCTAATAGCCCTATCATAACGGAGTTGGGAGGAGTTCCAATAACAGTGGCAATGCCTCCGGCATTTGCAGAAAAAGCTATGCCAAGCATGACGCTAAGGGCAAAATTCTGATCATTTTTAGTATAACCGTCTTCGTCATTAATTAGTAAACCTATTACAGACATGGCTATTGGGAGCATAACTACTGTACTTGCAGTATTACTTATCCACATGCTCAATGAAGCCGTTGCTATCATGAAACCCAGCACCACCTTATTGGGGGTAGTGCCTGTAATTTTAATAATGTTGAGAGCTATGCGTTTATGGAGATTTACCTTTTCCAATGCCAATGCCAAAACAAACCCTCCGAAAAACAAGAAAATAATTGGACTTCCATAATTGGCGCCCACATCTGTTATCGACATTATTTCCATAACAGGGAAAAGCACAAGGGGTAAAAGTGCAGTTACTGAAATGGAAACGGCTTCAGTAATCCACCAGATGACCATCCATAAGGCAACTGCAATAACGCTATTAGCACTTTCATTTTCGGGAATAAAGTTTGGTAAATTTGCAAAAATGAAGAAAAGAAGCGGACCCGATATAAGTCCTAGTTTCCTGTTAAAGCCCATTCAGTTTATTTTAGGCTCTAAACTATACCTTTTACTTTAGTTTTAAAAATAAAAGGGAGCAAGCTTGCTCCCTTTTAAAATTTCTGTAAAAGGCTACTCATTCAAATTAACAGGATTCAGGTCATTGTCTGTTAATCCGTATAACAATTTTACCTCTCCTTCTATATCAAATCCGGCAATAAAAAATAAATTGCCATTTATGTTTAGTATTTCAGGCAGATAATTGCCCGGATAATTAAGTTCTTTAATTTGACTTCCATTTTGGTCAAATTTTCTTAAATTCTCCTCGCTGGACAATACAAAGGAATCTCCTAAGGACACCATTGCCTGATTATTCATTGTTCCTTCAAAATAAGATGATGATATCATGGTACCGGTTGCATTAGCAACAGTGAGTTCACCATTAGCATACATCGCGATATTTCCGTTTGAAAGCTGTTCTAAATGATAACTTCCGTTCAGGTCATTAGCAGAACTGATTTTGGAGTCCAATACAGAATCCTCATATATAAGATGGGAAGTAACATTTAGACCAATGTCAAAGAAGATTAACAAGGGTTTATAATTTGTTATTTTCGGATTGGTATCATTTTTACTGAAAACTGCTCCAAAAGCAAGATAACCGTTTTCGACCTTAATCATGTCACCTATCATGGAATCTGCACCCCCAAATGAATTGAGAACCACCGCGAATGCATCGCCTGAAGAATTCCTTGTCTCAACAGCCGTTTTGTAGATGCCACCATCTTCTTCTGTACCAAAGTAATAGAAGTTCGTGCCTTCTGCCAGGAAACCATAACTGTGTTTGGTTGATGGACTAATGCCATTCATAAAATTCCACGCATTGCTATAGGTGACTTCCTGAGTTCCATAAAGGCCATCCAGTGTTCTGGAAAACACAAAATTCATATTTCCACTCGGATAAAAGTTAACAAAAGCACTATTAGAATTATAAGGTTTGTCTGCCAAATAATTTGAGGAGGATATATAATTTTCATCTAATTCCCGATAATAAAATTTAGAACCTCCAGTGCCTGCCAGGTCTTCCAAAAGTTCAATAGAATAGATTAAACCATTTACCGGATTTATACCAGTTTCCATAGGGATTCCATTAAACCCGTCTGCTATATCCGGGAAAATAAAAAAGTCTTGCACTATAGCGTCGTTCACCAGAATTTGCCGGGAAACAGTTTTAGTCTCCATAGCTTCATTGGAAACCGTTAAGGCGATGGTGTAATCTCCTGGCTTTCCGTAAACTACAGTAGGGTTTTCTTCAGAACGTGTTTCTCCGTTGCCAAGATTATAGGAGTATGCAATAGCTCCTACAGAACAGTTGTTTATTTGCAGGTTTTCGCCTACCAAAAGGATCTCTTTGCTCACCTCAAAACATGCCTCTAATGTTGAGTTAGGATCAGGGTCAGAAGGAGGTGCGTCCTTTGAACAGGAAGTGAAAAATGCTGCCAAAATGATTAGAAAGTAGATTTTCTTCATAAAAACAGATTTGGGATTCTATTATTATAACGAAAATACCGGAGTCTTTATTTCAATTTTTAACACTCATTCGATGAAATACACAAGGTTTAAAATGCTGATAATGAAATAACTAAGAATAAAATATCCTTTTTATTATTCATTTAATTTACAAATAAGTGTATCGCCCTCTTTTACCACCTTGGTTAACCCTAATTTATTCAATCCTTTAAGACTTTTGTCCCACGCTTTATTGCTTAATCCGGCAGCTTCTTTTAAATCGGCTAAGGGCATGGATTTATGGGTTTTTAAGATATTATAAATTGCTTTTTCACTTTCATTTAATTCCAGGGGCTTTTTTTCGGGCCGCATTTGAGGAAAGAACAAAACTTCCTGAATAGAGGCATTATTTGTTAACAGCATGACCAGGCGGTCTACACCGATACCAATCCCCGATGTGGGGGGCATTCCGTATTCCAGGGCCCTAATAAAATCCTGATCAATAAACATGGCTTCATCATCGCCTTTTTCCGACAGTTTTAACTGTTCTTCAAAGCGATCACGCTGATCAATAGGATCATTTAATTCTGAGTAAGCGTTGGCAATTTCCTTCCCGTTAATCATAAGTTCAAACCGCTCTGTTAAGGCTGGATTCGTCCTGTGTTCCTTAGTAAGCGGACTCATTTCTTTTGGGTAATCTATAATGAAAGTGGGTTGAATGTAGTGATGCTCACATTTTTCACCAAAAATCTCATCAATGAGCTTTCCAACCCCCATACTTTCGTCTGCTTCTATACCTAATTTTATCGCTACATCGCGGAGCGATTTTTCATCCATCCCTGCAACTTCGTAACCTGTATGCTTTTTAATGGCTTCAAGGATTGGAATACGTGGATAGGGCGCCTTAAAATCGATCTCTTTCTCACCCATAGTAACTTCAGTTGAACCATTGGCGTCTATAGCCACTTTTTCCAACAACTGTTCCGTAGTGTCCATCATCCAAAAGTAATCCTTGTAAGCAACATAAAGCTCCATGATCGTGAATTCGGGATTATGGGTTCGGTCCATCCCTTCATTTCTGAAATCCTTAGAAAACTCATATACGCCGTCAAAACCACCAACAATGAGTCGCTTTAGATAAAGCTCATTAGCTATTCGGAGGTAAAGGGGTATATCCAGAGCATTATGATGGGTTATAAAGGGTCTGGCAGCCGCTCCTCCAGGTATGGGCTGCAAAATAGGAGTTTCTACTTCTAAATATCCCTTATCATTTAAAAACTCACGGATACTATTGGTTATTTTAGTTCGCTTTATGAACGTATCTTTAACGGAAGGATTGACCGCCAGATCTACATAGCGCTGGCGATAGCGTTGCTCGGGATCGTTAAACTCATCATAGACATTGCCTTCTGCATCTTTTTTGGGAAGGGGTAAAGGCCTCAAGGCTTTACTTAGGATCGTAAAATCTTTAACCATTACGGTTTTCTCCCCGACCTGGGTAATAAATAGTTCTCCTTCTATTCCAATGATGTCACCAATATCGAGCAGTTTTTTATAAACTTCATTGTATTTGACTTTATCATCTCCAGGACAAATTTCATCACGGTTAAAATAGACTTGAACTCGTCCTTCACTATCCTGCAATTCTGCGAATGAAGCTTTTCCCTGGATCCTTCTGGACATTAACCTCCCCGCAATTATAACTTTTTTCCCCTCTTCATAGCTATTGGATATACTTGCAGATGTGCTGTCTATGGGGAACAAAGCTGCAGGGTAGGGATTAATTCCCATTTCCCGAAGTTTGTTCAATTTTTCCCTTCTTACGATTTCTTGCTCAGAAAGTTGCATAAATTGGTCGTTAAAGCTGCAAATATAGGTACAATGAGCTAATCTATCAATCCAATATTTTCAATCTATTATTAAATGGGTTTTCTATGAATAAACTAATTCTTAATCATGATAAAAATCATAGATTAATTATACAATCTTCATTTCATTTGCTCTTTATTTCAAATGGACGGCTTTTGTTGAAGAAATCACGACAAATTTTGAGATTTCTCTTTACTTAAATAGGAAAAAATGGCAATCACGCCAAATCTAGTTTTTATATAAATTCTTTAAAAAATGAAAAAAATCGTATTAAGCTTTGTAGCATTGGTAGGTTTCGCATTACATTCAAGTAGTCAGGAAATTGCACCATATATTGAAATTGGCAAATCGAAAAACAGTATTCAGCAGGTATCAGAGGATGTCTTGGCTGTGCTTAGAGAAAATTCATTTACAATTCTGGGGACCTATAACCCTTCAAATAAGAACTCTCTGAAAGTTATAGTATTTACAAGGCCGGATATAAAGAACACAGTTGTTAAAGTAGCCGACAGAGGAGCGCTGGCTGCCGCTTTAAAGATTGGTTTGGTCCAAAAAAATGATATTGTAAGTATCTCATATACAAATCCGGACTATTTTTTTAGAGCCTATTTAAGGGATAGTTATGACCAGAATAAATCTACTTTCGATAAATTTAGTAAGGATCTAAGAACTGCTTTTGCATCTGTCGGTAATGATTTCACACCTTTTGGGGGCGCTATAGAAGCCGATAAATTGAAAAAATATCATTATAAAATAATGATGCCGTATTTCACAGATCCTGTTACACTCAATGAATTTTCTTCATTTGAAGAAGGGCTTAGGGTAATTGAAGCTAATCTAAAAGCTGAAAAGGGGGAAACCTTGCAGGTCTATAAGATTCTTTACAGTGACGAAAAGGTTGCCGTATTTGGTGTGGGCTTAAGAAGTAAGGAAGACGGAGAGGCCTATTTCTTGCCAATAATTGGGGAAGAACATATTGCGGCTATGCCTTATGAGATAATTCTTCAGGGTAAAACGGCAACAATGCTTCACGGGAAATACCGCATTGCTTTATCATGGCCCGATCTAACAATGGGTACATTTATGAAAATAATGAGTACTCCTGGTGATATTGAGGATACCCTTGAAGGTCTTTGTATAATGTCAGAAGCTGATAAAAATTCTTTATAATTTCATCGTAGAAGTCTTTAAAGTTGTTTATTTTTTTAATTGTTTATATAGGCCCTGTAATCACAGGGCCTGTAGCTTATTAATTATAAATTTCTTTTAAAATTTGAACTTTTTTCTTGTAACATAATACAAATTATTGCGTCCAATAAGTACACCTGTCCTGTAATAAGGCGGGGTAATTCATTAAACCTGCACTATGAGTTTTTGGAGAGTATTACTGGCCATTATTTTTCCGCCTTTATCCGTCATTGGTAAAGGTTGCGGATCTTTTCTTATTGTTCTTCTTTTAACCTTTTGCGG
>NZ_JBATKE010000150.1:0-10114 GCF_049669105.1 Eudoraea sp. | reverse complement strand
CTTTTGGAGTTACTTCTGCCAGATTAGCGACTCTACCACAAGTTATGGTTCATATTCGGGTGCTGTACCCAATGAGAAGATTACCTGGGGTAAGTTAGCAATTAATACGCCTAAATTTATCATAGAGAGTGATGCTACTATTGTTGCTCCCTTGATCTTTGCCTATCTATTGAATCTATAAAAATGAAAAAGACAAATTCGCCCCTCCGCAGAGTAATTGTTGACTATAAAAAGCTTACCCATGATATCCTTGATCTTTTGGTAACAAAATATCCTGATGGGTATGATGAAGACAATATTATAACTTTTAAAAATGCACAAAATGAAGTTGTTGAATGTGTAGAAGTCAGAACCAATGACACCGTTTATCTGGTGAAAATAAGTAAACGCCTTGTTGCCGCTATGGAGGATTTTGATCCTGATGAGGATCAGGATGATAATGATGACAATGAATTTGATAACCACAAGGAGGAAGAAAATTTAGAAATGGATGATTCTGAGGAGTAAATTGTTCATATCACATAATTCCTTCAAAAATTGTATCGTTTCTAATTTTTAATTCTTAAGAGCCGGCATCTTTATATTAACTAAAATAATAAAGTATAAAACATTAAGTCATCAGATCTGGTCTCCCTAGAACATCTATATTAATTGGCTGGCTATTCAGGATACTCTACCCTAAGATGATAGATATTGGTCAATTTTTGCTTTAGTACCTTCTTAATCATTTGAATTTCTTTAAATGTAATGTTAGCATTTAAAAATTGATTCCCATTCATTTGTCCGGTTATGATCTTTTCCACAAATTGGTCTATAATCTGATAGGTTGGGTTATTTAAACTCTTGGAGGCTGCCTCTACAGAATCTGCCATCATTAAAATAGCGGTTTCCTTGGAAAAGGGTATTGGTCCGGGATACCTGAAATCTGATTCCTTAAATGGTTGGTCTAATTCCTGCTGTTTTTTATAAAAATAATACACAAAACTGGTTCCATGATGCGTTCTTATAAAATCGATTACCCTGTCTGGCAGATTGTATTTCCTGGCAAGTTCTATTCCTTCAATCACATGATTGATGATTATCCTGGCACTTTCTTTAGGATCCAGGTCGTCATGCGGATTTATACTGGTTACCTGATTTTCAGTAAAATAGGTGGGATTGTTCATTTTACCAATATCGTGGTATAATGCCCCAACCCTGACCAGCATGGCATTGGCACCAATTTCATTTGCAGAAGCTTCGGCCAGATTCGCAACCTGAAGCGAATGATGAAAGGTCCCCGGAGCTTTGTTAGATAACTCTTTCAGTAATTTGGAATTCGTATCAGATAATTCGAGCAGGGAAACATCTGAGACCATCCCAAACATTTTCTCATAGATATAGATTAGTGGTTGTGCGAAAAGGGTAATCATTCCATTTAAAAAGAAAAACCCAAATATGTACCAGTTTACATTATCAAGGTTGCCTTCGTGAATAATATGAAAAGCAAAATAACCAATAATGTAGATAAGGGTTATCTGTCCTACAGAAATAAATAAATTTGCCCGTTTATAGAGTTCAGAGACAGTTAGAATGGTGACAATCCCCGCTATGATCTGGAGGAAAATATATTCAAAGCTGTTGGGAACCACAAAGCCTAAAATAAGTACTGTTAAGACATGTACAAAAAGTCCAAGCCGCGCATCAAAAAAGGTTTTCAGTATTAAGGGCATTATACATAACGGTACCACATAAACATAAGCCTCATTGTATTTTACCACCAGTGTGGTTATAAATACCATGAGTAAAATATTAAAGAAAATAAAGGTCACTTTTACGTTGTTCCTAAAAACTTCGGGCCTGTATTTTTTGAGAAACAAAAACAACATCATCAGTACCAGGGCCACAAGAATGGTATACCCGAAAAGGATAAAATAGTAATTGTTTTCAGTCCATAATTCCGATTCATATTCCGCTTTTAAGGACTCCAGTATTTTCAAATTATCAGCCTCTACTACCTCTCCCCTGGCAATTATAAGTTTTCCTTCATCTACATTACCTCTTGTTAAGGAGATTTCAGAAAGGGCTTCCTCCAGTTCCCTTCTGGTAAGTTCCTCATCAAAGGAGACATTGGGTTGCAGCACATCAAATAATAGAGTTTTAAAGTCTGCATCATAACTTCCAAGTCTCTTGTCATTGAGCACCTTGGTTATAGAGTCATCAATCGTCCCCATTCTATAAAGTGCATCAGATGGTAATCGCCTTGCTTCACTGTCCTTTATAAGATAAAGACTGTTTTTGGAGATTAGTTCATCTACCTTTCTTAAGATTCCGTAGCTATATATGGTATCCAGAAAATCTTTTCCGACCGATTCTAAAATACGCCTTGATCTGTTACTAAATTTTTCGGTACTGAAAACAACCGGAAATTTATCTGCAAAAATCTGGTAGGCTTCGGAGGCCGCTACTTCGTCATACTGATAATAATCTACCTGATCACTTTCAATCGCATTTCTTTCTTCAGCAATTTCATCGGCTGTTTTCTTAATGGAAAAATCGAAGGGGGCATAAAGGTTTTCATACTGCCAGGGTTTACCTTTCTGAAATTCATATTTGAACTTTCCTCCTCTGGGAAAGAAAAATACAATACAGGCTATAGTTATAACATATAGAATGTATTTGTAGATAAGTGATTGGTTTTTATAAACGCTGTCTAAGGTTTTGGCCATTTCAGAAAGTATCTTCTTCAAAAATAGAAAATAATAGCATCATCGGTTGCCTTTTAGGGACTAAACACAATGCATTGCACTTTAATTTATTAATTTCGTGTAATTAATGGATTTTCATATGAAAGAGGTTGTTATTGTATCTGTAGCCAGAACACCTATTGGCAGTTTTATGGGCTCTCTATCCACTATTCCGGCTCCAAAGTTAGGGGCTATTGCAATAAAAGGTGCCCTGGATAAAATTAACATGAGTCCTGATGAAGTTGATGAAGTACTTATGGGCAACGTGGTACAGGCAGGAACCGGACAGGCTCCGGCAAGACAGGCCGCCATATTTGCCGGTATCCCCGACACTGTTCCTTGCACTACAGTAAATAAAGTCTGTGCATCTGGAATGAAGGCGGTGATGCAGGCGGCACAGTCTATTGCACTAGGTGACACCTCTGTGGTTATTGCAGGGGGGATGGAGAATATGAGCCTTATTCCACATTACCTGCATATGAGAACAGGTCAGAAATTTGGCCCTTCAACACTATTAGACGGCATGCAAAAAGATGGTTTGGTTGATGTTTACGACCAGAATGCCATGGGAGTTTGTGCAGATGCCTGTGCAGTTGAATACGATTTCAGCAGGGAGGATCAGGATAACTTTGCCATCCAGTCCTATAAACGATCTGCCGAGGCCTGGAAATCGGGAAAATTTTCCGATGAAGTTGTTCCGGTTGAAGTACCTCAGCGACGGGGTGAACCAATTATTGTAAGCGAAGATGAAGAATATAAGAATGTTAAATTAGATAAGATACCTGCATTACGACCTGCCTTCAGCAAAGACGGTACGGTTACAGCTGCCAATGCATCAACTATTAACGATGGTGCGGCTGCCCTGGTCTTAATGAGCGCAGAAAAAGCCAAAGAACTTGGTTTAAAGCCCATAGCCAGCATTAAAAGTTATGCCGATGCAGCCCAGGAACCAAAATGGTTTACAACAGCACCGGCCAAGGCACTTCCCAAAGCCATTGCCAAAGCAGGAATATCTATGGAGGATGTTGATTATTTTGAGTTTAACGAGGCATTTGCAGTAGTAGGGCTGGCCAATATGAAACTATTGAAACTCCAGGATAACAATGTAAATGTGAATGGTGGCGCGGTTTCCCTTGGACATCCTTTAGGATGCTCCGGGGCCCGGATAATCATTACCCTTTTAAGTGTCTTAGAGCAAAATAATGGCAAAATAGGAGCTGCCGCTATCTGCAATGGTGGTGGAGGAGCTTCAGCAATTATTTTGGAAAGAAATTAATTTTTGCTGCAACGGTAGCCTATGCATCACGGTATTTGTCACCTTAGTATTGTACCTATACGATTTCTTGCAGAAGATACAAGCGAGATGGTGACACAGCTTCTTTATGGAGATCATATCAAAATCCTGGAAAAAAGAAAATACTGGAGTAAGGTTCGCGATGACTTTGATGGTTGCGAGGGATGGATTCGCAACAATCAATTTACTCCAATCCACAAACAGGATTATAAAAATCTAAAAAAATCAGGGGATAATAATTTTGCTGCAGATCTGGTATCTTATGTAAGTAATAGTAAAAGTATATTGATCCCCATAGTTCTTGGTTCAGTTGTTCAGAATACAAACTTACTTGGTCATAAATTTGAAGGGACTTCAATAGCTGCTAAAAAAGGGAAATCCAATCTTATTAATACCGCGCTTCACTATTTAAATGCACCCTATTTATGGGGAGGGAAAACACCTTTTGGTATAGATGGCTCCGGCTTTACACAAATGGTTTACAAAATAAATGGATATAAACTTCTAAGAAGAGCAGAAGAACAATCTACCCAGGGTGAAGCACTTAGTTTTATTGAAGAAAGCGAACCGGGGGACCTTGCTTTTTTCGATAATAATGAGGGCCGTATAAATCATGTAGGTCTTATTATGCAAGATAATTTTATCATCCATGTACACGAAAAAGTAAGAATTGACAGACTGGACCATACCGGCATCTTCAATACAGAACAGAAACTCTACACCCACAAATTAAGAGTTATAAAAAAGATACTATAAAAAAACCCTGACAAATTGATTGCCAGGGTTTTTCTTATGGATATATAACCTTTGTTATTCTCCCAGTAACTTTTTAATTCTCATAAAATTTTCTGTATCCCCCAAAGCACCATAAATATTCTTAAGTTGAGTAAGTATGCTCTGGTTTTCAGGTTTCAATTTAAGAGCATCTTCCAAAATAAGGGCAGCTTCCCTAAAAAGATCATCTTTATGCTTCTTTATTTCTTCGTATCGCGCTATATCTGCTTTGGAATTTCCTAAACTGTTCATTTCGTCTATTAGGCCATTGCCTTCATCTACATAGGTTGTTGAAAGATTCAATTGTGCATTTACATATCCAGGGTCTACTTCCAAGGCTTTTCTGTAAGCCGTGCGAGCTTCCTCAATATTGCCCTGTTCCATGTTAATTACACCTATATTATACTGCAAATCCGCATTATCCGGGGCCATTGCAGCCGCTTCTGCCATAAGTGTTTTAAACTTATCCTTATCACCTAATTTATATTGTAAATTAGCTTCATTCAGGACCAAATTTACATCATTGGGGTCGCTTGCCCTGGCATCTGCAAATGCAGCAAGTGCTTTATCGTCCTGACCTAATTGTGAATAAATTAAAGCCATATTTTTAACTATTTCGGCTTTTTTTGATGGAGATTTTTCATCGACAGGATCATTATAAGCACCAGACTTTATCATCAAATCCCTTTGAGTTTTATCCATCATCTCCTGTTCACCAGTTGCTAAATTAGTAGCCTTATAAACCACGCCACTACCATCATAATTAATATCCCTTAATTCCTCGTAATAACTAAGAGCTTCTTCATAAAGTCCGCCATTTACGGCACTACTCGCGGCATAATATAAATAAATAGTGTCGTTTGGGCTCAACTTATAACTTAAATAGAGCTTATCTGCCGCGCTCTTGAATTCCTTTTTACCATTATCCGCAACCGCAGAATTTACCAGATCAGCTGTTATAGCTGCCATGCGCTGCTTTGTTTCAGCGGCATGCTTTCCTTTATCACCTTCAATACTCAAGACCTTCTTAAAAGAATCAACTGCTTCATTAAAAGCATCATTATCACCTTTATTGGCAAGATCCGCATAGGTTTTACCTCTAAGAAAGAAATACTCTGCCTGAGTTTTTTCATCCGCTCCACTGATCATGCCTTGAATTCCATCCAAAGAGGCTTTGGCAGATGCGGTATCACCAGATTTTAATGCTTTATCAGCGGCTTTAAGTTCCGTTTTCTGTGAATATCCGGCTAGCGTAAAGCATATAGCTGCCAGAATTAAAAGTTTAGTCTTCATCTTAAAATTAAATTTACTTATTAGTGTTTATTGATTATTCTTTATCAGTTTCCGGGCTATCCATATCAATAGCCGTGCCATCTTCCGCTTTTACTTCAATATCCATAATATCAACCTCATCCAGATTATCCTCATCTTTCATTACTTTGGCGACGGCTGCTATGGAGTCACTGTCTTTCAGGTTGATCAACTTAACACCTTGAGTAGCCCTACCCATAGTACGCAAATCATCAACACTCATCCTTATGGCTATACCAGATTTATTTATGATCATTAAGTCATCAGAATCAGAAACATTTTTAATAGCCACCAGACCCCCTGTTTTATTGGTTATGGAGATGGTCTTCACGCCTTTACCTCCTCTATTGGTAATCCTGTAATCATCAATACTGGATCTTTTTCCATATCCATTCTCCGAGACCACCAATATTTCGTCATCAAAATTATTTACAGCGACCATACCAACGACCTCATCCTTTTCATCCGCCAATCTTATGCCACGTACACCAGAAGCATTACGTCCCATAGGTCGGGTCTTACTTTCTTCAAACCTGATAGCCTTACCGGATTTAAGCCCGAGTAAAATCTGACTTGTACCTGTGGTTAGTTTAGCTTCCAGGAGCTCATCATCTTCTCTTATATTAATTGCAATAATTCCATTTTGACGTGGCCTGGAATACTGTTCTAGTGAGGTTTTTTTAACTGTACCTTTTTTAGTGGCCATAATAACGTAATGGCCATTAACATATTCCTCATCCTTTAAATCTCTGGTACATATAAACGCTTTTACCTTATCATCCTGTTCTATATTCACCAGGTTTTGTATGGCTCTGCCTTTTGATGTACGGCTACCTTCCGGAATTTCATAAACCCGCATCCAGAAACACTTGCCCTTTTGGGTAAAGAAAAGCATATATTGATGGTTGGTACCAACAAAAAGATGCTCAAGGAAATCCTCAGTCCTGGTTGATGAGGCTTTTTGCCCTACTCCACCCCTGTGCTGTGTTTTATACTCACTTAGCGGAGTCCTTTTTATGTAACCTGCATGCGAAATTGTGATTACTACCTGTTCGTCAGGTATCATATCTTCTATACTCAGGTCGCCTCCGGCAAAATTTATTTCTGATCTTCTTGCATCTCCATAGCGTTCTTTTATATCCAGAAGTTCATCCTTAATAATCTGCATTCTTCGATCCTCATTGGCTAGGATATCCTTTAAGTCGGCAATTGTCAAAATAATCTCATCGTATTCGGAGCGCAATTTATCCTGCTCAAGCCCTGTAAGCTGGCGAAGACGCATCTCCACGATAGCCTTGGCCTGAAGTTCAGATAATTTAAATCTTTCTATGAGGTTCTCTCTGGCATCATCTGCATTTGAAGACGCTCTTATGATAGCGATAACTTCATCAATATTATCGGAGGCAATAATGAGCCCCTCCAATATATGAGCCCTTTCTTCAGCCTTTTTCAGATCAAAAGCGGTACGCCTTACCACTACTTCATGGCGATGCTCAACAAAATAATGAATGATCTCTTTTACATTAAGCATTTTTGGTCTTCCATTTACCAACGCTATGTTATTCACACTGAAGGAAGACTGTAATGCTGAATGCTTATATAATGTATTAAGAACAATATTTGGAATGGCATCCCTTTTAAGGATATATACAATTCGCATTCCCTTTCTATCTGACTCATCCCTAATAGATGATATACCGTCTATCTTTTTTTCATTGACCAAATCGGCAGTCTTTTTAATCATGTCTGCCTTATTGACCTGATAGGGAATCTCTGTGACAATTATACATTCCCTGCCCTGAACTTCCTCAAAAGTGGCTTTGGCCCTCATTACAACCCTACCACGTCCTGTATGAAAAGCTTCTTTTACACCATCATAACCGTATATGATCCCCCCGGTAGGAAAGTCGGGAGCTTTAATGTGTGTAATTAATTCATCTATCTCTATATCCTTATTATCAATATAAGCGATTGTTCCGTCTACTACTTCTGAAAGGTTGTGTGGTGGCATATTGGTTGCCATACCCACTGCAATACCTGAGGCGCCATTGATCAATAAATTTGGAATCCTGGTGGGAAGAACTGTTGGTTCTTTAAGAGAATCATCAAAATTAAGCTGAAAATCCACGGTATCTTTATCGATATCTGCCAGCATCTCATCCGCAATCTTGCGCATACGGGCCTCTGTATATCTCATTGCCGCAGGACTATCGCCATCTACAGATCCAAAATTTCCCTGCCCGTCAATTAACATGTATCTGAGACTCCATTCCTGAGCCATTCGTACCATACTATCATAAACAGACGTATCACCATGTGGGTGATACTTTCCTAAAACCTCCCCAACAATCCTGGCAGATTTCTTGTGTGAACTTGAAGAACGAACACCTAAGTCGTGCATACCGTATAAAACTCTCCTGTGAACCGGCTTTAGACCATCCCTGACATCGGGAAGGGCACGTGACACAATGACCGACATTGAGTAGTCAATGTAGGCTGATTTCATTTCATCTTCAATGTTGATAGGGATCAATTTTTCTCCTTCAGCCATATAAAAATCTTATTGCTTTATTGTAATTAAAAATTCAGGCCAATATACGCAAAATCATAGCTTACGAAGCATGTTCCAAGTAGTTTATTAAAGAATTTATCAACACATCCGGATAGGGGTTTCGTTAATAATTAGGTTGTTAATTTTTTTGTAAATCCGTGTTTTTTTCGTCATTTAGTCCAAGTTTGTCGAATATAGGTACGGTATTTGTCGTTCTTAAGAATAGATTTACTAATTTTATTACTGATTAAGAAAATTTTATGGATGATAATTTTTCACCTAGAGTAAAAGATGTAATTGCTTACAGCAAGGAAGAAGCATTAAGACTCGGCCATGATTTTATTGGTACGGAGCATTTAATGCTGGGATTGCTGCGCGATGGAAATGGAAAAGCAATTAGTATTCTGGATGCACTCGATGTGGATCTGGATCACCTGAGGCGCAAAGTGGAAATTTTGAGTCCGGCCAATCCAAATTCCGGAGGTATCCAAAAAGACAAAAAAAACCTTCATCTGACGAGACAGGCAGAACGTGCACTAAAAACTACCTTCCTGGAAGCGAAATTATTTCAAAGCTCTTCAATAAATACTGCGCATTTACTTTTGTGTATCCTTAGAAATGAAAACGATCCAACCACAAAATTACTCCATAAACTTAAAGTGGATTATGATGGAGTGAAAGATCAGTTTAAATCTATGATCACGAGTGAGGACGACTATATTGATTCTCCTACCTCAGAATCTTTTCCCAGTGATTCCGATGAGCCTGTGGAAGGCAAGGAAGGATCTTTTGGATCGGCTTCCGGTCAAAAAGGAAATAAAAAATCCAAAACACCTGTTTTGGACAATTTTGGAAGAGATTTAACACGGCTTGCAGAAGATAACAAATTAGATCCTGTTGTAGGACGGGAGAAAGAAATTGAGCGGGTCTCTCAGATACTTAGCAGAAGAAAGAAAAATAACCCACTTCTTATAGGAGAACCTGGTGTTGGTAAAAGTGCCATTGCCGAAGGTTTAGCACTTAGAATCATTAACAAGAAGGTATCACGTATCCTTTATAATAAGAGAGTAGTTACTTTAGATCTGGCTTCACTGGTTGCTGGCACAAAATATCGTGGACAGTTTGAAGAGCGGATGAAAGCCGTCATGAACGAGTTGGAAAAGAATGATGACGTAATTCTGTTTATAGATGAGATCCATACTATTGTAGGAGCAGGAGGCGCAACAGGCAGTTTGGATGCTTCAAATATGTTTAAACCAGCTTTAGCAAGGGGAGAAATTCAATGTATTGGAGCAACTACACTGGATGAATACAGACAGTATATTGAAAAAGACGGTGCTCTTGAAAGACGTTTCCAAAAAGTAATGGTAGAGCCAACCACAGTGGAGGAAACCATTGAAATATTAATGAATATTAAAGGAAAATACGAAGATCACCACAATGTAAATTATACTGATG
>NZ_JBATKE010000149.1:0-3501 GCF_049669105.1 Eudoraea sp. | reverse complement strand
GGAAATCAAGGTATCATCTTTAACGCAGTTAACAAAATGGATTGCGCATTTATTTCTATTCTAAGGTCTTTTTTAGTAAATATTTGCAGAGACTGAAAATCTTTTGTTACTTTTAATTAAATGGTTTTATACAGTCATTAGGCACTATTTAAGTATGCTTTACTAATTATTCAAAGTTTTCGTTTTATTTGTCATTTGAGTGAATCGCAGGATTTCTTTTTGAAGAGATAAGAATAATATAATGGCCAATTGATAATTTAAACTTATGAAACGAAGGAATTTTATTAAAAAAAGCGGTTCTGTCGGATTATTGGCTATGGCCATGCCGGTAATTCCTGCCTTTTCGCCATTAGTTGCCGAAATGCGTTTTGGGATTGCGGAAGCTTCCTATGTTCAGCGCAGGTATGCGAAGTTAGAGAGCAAAACCTATCCCCCTTTCACAGACTCCTTACAAATGATTGAACACTGCAGTTCTGCTGGGTTTGGAGGGGTTCAGTTCAGCGTAAGTGGCTGGGATGCGGCCTATGCCAAAAAGGTAAAAACAAGAGTTGAAGAATTGCAGCTCTTTCTGGAAGGCCAGATTAGATTACCAAAAGACGATTCGGATCTTCAAAGGTTCACTGCTGAGGTATCAGCTGCAAAAGAAGCAGGAGTAGATATTCTTAGGACAGCCTGTCTATCGGGCCGCAGATATGAGACATTTGATACCATGAGTGCTTTTCAGGATTTCAGGGCAAAATCAATTAACTCCTTAAAACTGGCAGAACCCGTAGTTCGTAAATTAGGTGTTAAGCTTGCAGTTGAGAATCATAAGGATTGGCGGATTTCAGAAATGTTAGAGATACTAAATATGATTGAAAGCGAGTGGGTAGGAGTCACCCTGGATACAGGTAATAACATCTCTTTGCTGGAGGATCCTATGGAAGTTGTTGAAGCTCTCGCTCCATATGCATTTACTGTACATTTAAAGGATATGGCTGTTGAGGAATATGAAGATGGATTTTTATTAGCTGAAATTAATTTAGGGGAAGGGTTCTTGGATGTAGAAAGAATGATTACTGTAATAAAAAAACAAAATCCGGATATCCGGTTTAATCTGGAAATGATCACCAGAGATCCCTTGAAAATCCCATGTTTAACTGAGGGTTATTGGGCAACATTTGATGAAGTTTCTGCCAGTGAATTGGCTGGTTTTCTTTATAAGATTAAAAAGGCAAAAAGTGCATCCCCATTAACTGTGATATCTAAAAACGCAGCTGATGACAGACTGGCTCTGGAAATAGAGAACAATAAAGCCTCACTTAAATACGCCAGGCAACGTTTGGGCTTTATTTAAAAATTAAAATATAAGTATATGACAGATAATCGCTTACCTGGAATAAAACAATTTGATATGAAAGGGCGAACAGCCATGATTACAGGAGGTTCCAAAGGTCTTGGCTTGGCAATGGCCGCCGGTCTTGCATCCGCGGGTTGTTCAACAGCATTGGTGAACAGAAATTTGGAAGAAGGAATAAGTGCAGCGGAAGAACTACAAAAGGATTTTGGAGTAAAGGCTAAGGCCTACTCTGCTGATGTTACGAATTTAAAACAGGTGGAGTCCGTTGTAAAGGAGATTGAAAATGATTTTGGCAAAATAGATATATTAATAAACAGTGCCGGGATTAATATCAGGGGGGCCATAGACGAATTAAGTCCCGAAGATTTTAACCAGGTGATGAAGGTTAATGTAGAAGGTACCTGGAACACCTCCCGTGCGGTTACGCCTCAGATGAAAAAAAACAACTACGGAAGAATTATAAATATGGCAAGCACCTTGGGCTTGGTAGGGTTGGCTAATCGTACCCCGTATGCCACAAGTAAAGGGGCTGTAGTTCAAATGACCAGGGCACTGGGGTTAGAGCTGGCACCTTTTAACATTACTGTAAATGCTATTTGTCCCGGGCCTTTTTTAACGGAAATGAATATCCCGATTGCCAATACAGAAGAGGCAAAGAATTTCATAGTTGGAGCTACAGCGGTTGCCCGCTGGGGGGAATTAAGAGAAATACAGGGCGCTGCGATTTTTTTAGCCAGTGATGCAGGCAGCTACATGGTAGGTTCTATGCTTACCGTAGATGGTGGCTGGACAGCAAAATAATCAGATCTATATACTAAGAACTAGAATACAGAGGCACTTAGTTTTAAACTTGCTTTCTTTCACAGTTAAGTAACTGTTGTTACACAAGGCGTATTTATGACTTATGTCATATTTTTCAGCACATCCTATAATTAATTTTACATCATTAAATACAGGTCAAAAATTCCTGTATTCAGAATTTAAAAAGGTAAATAGTCATGAAAAATTTAGTGATATTAGGTGCAGGAACTTCCGGAACTATGATGGCCAATCATCTTGTATCCAGTCTGCCTAAAAAAGAGTGGAAGATTTCCATTGTAGATCAATACAAAACCCATTATTATCAACCCGGGTTCTTATTTCTTCCTTTTGATATTTATACTACAAAACAGGTTAAGAAAAAAGGATCCAAGTTTTTACCTAAAGATGTTAACTATATCCAGGAAAAAATAGATCTTATTGAACCTGAAAACAATAAGGTACGCCTTGCAAATGGCAAGGAGTTATCTTATGATGTTTTAATTGTAGCCACGGGGACAAAAACCGTACCGGAAGAAATTGAAGGTATGAAAGGGCCAAAATGGTATAAAAACATCTTTGATTTCTATACCTATGAAGGTGCCAAAGCATTAAGAGATAAATTTAGAACCTGGGAAGGCGGAAAACTGGTAGTTCATATAACGGAAATGCCTATAAAATGTCCGGTAGCTCCTTTAGAATTTGCATTTTTGGCAGATTCCTATTTCAAAAACAAGGGGATGAGGGATAAAGTAGATATTACCTTTGTAACACCGCTGGACGGCGCTTTTACTAAGCCAAGAGCTACGGAAGCCCTTCATTATTTGTTAGAAGAAAAAAACATTAAAGAAGTTACAAGTTTTAATATAGAGCGGGTTGATTACGAGAATAATAAGATCATAGATTACGGGGATACTGAGGTGGAATATGACCTTTTGGTGACCGTTCCAACGAATATGGGCGATCCATTACTAGAACGCTCTGGCCTGGGAGATGATCTGAATTACATACCAACAAATAAAGCAACCTTACAATCTATAGGCCATGAGAATATATTTGCTATTGGTGATGCTACTAATATACCCGCTTCAAAAGCAGGTTCTGTGGCTCATTTTGAAGCTGAAATTCTGACGGAAAATATATTGCGATATATCAATAATGAAGAATTAAAAGAGGATTTTGATGGTCATGCCAATTGTTTTATAGAAACCGGAGGCGGCAAAGCATTATTGATTGATTTTAACTACACAACAGAACCGGTTGAAGGAACATTTCCCTTTCCTGGTGTAGGTCCATTAAGGCTTTTAAAAGAGAGCAGGATGAATCATATGGGCAAACTGGCATTCCGCTGGATATATTGGAAT
>NZ_JBATKE010000148.1:0-2639 GCF_049669105.1 Eudoraea sp. | reverse complement strand
AAGTCGGTCAGGGTTTTTAGGGTCGAGGGCCAGTTCGGCCGCCCCTGTATTTTCGTCCACAAAGAATATCCGTTTCCAGGTCTTTCCACCATCCTTTGTTTTATATACGCCCCGCTCTTGTTGAGGGCCATACGTATGGCCCAAAGAAGCAGCATATACAATATTCGGATTGCTCGGATGTACTATGATGCGACCAATTCTCCCTGTCTTTTCAAGCCCCATATTTTTCCAGGTCTTACCGGCATCTTCTGATTTATAGATACCATCGCCCATGGCATGTGCCGGTCGAATAACAAAAGTTTCACCCGTACCTGCCCAAACAATATCTGGATTAGAAGGGGTAATAGCTATAGAGCCGATGGAAGAAACATCCTGATCATCAAAAATAGGATTCCAATTAATTCCGCCATCCGTTGTCTTCCAAAGGCCACCCGAAGCGGCCCCGATATAATTGATCATAGGGTCGCCTGGCACCCCGGCTATGGCAATAGCGCGATTCCCTTCAGGGCCAATAAAACGGAATTTCAAGCTGTCGAATGCCGAAGTATTGTTTTGGGCCAAAGTTACTACAGAAACTAAAAGAAAAAGGGGTAGTAGAAGTATCGTGGTTTTCATATAAGTGTTTATGTTGCTCATCACATGTAATTATGACTAATATAGTCAAGAATTATAAAATAGATGGACTTCGTACAATGAAAGCAATTTTCGAATATTGACTTCGGGTTCGATAAACAAATAAGAATTTATTTCCAAGCACCAAATTCGAAAATTACTTATAATAAAATTTCAGGTTTTTCGCTGGCTCATATTTTTATCGCACCCGATATTGAATTAAATAAGACACCTTATTTAATTATTATCAAAAAATAATATAGCCCTCAATTCAAAAATACCTAATTTTAAACTTAATGTATTTATAGTCTTCTTCCAAAAAAAGGCAACTAGCCTATGCTTAAAAAAATTACAAAATTTATTGTCAGTTTAATTCTGATTTTAGGAATCGTATTTGGGGCTATCTACTTTTTTGTAAAAAGTCATAAAGAAGAAGTTGTCAACTTCATAGTAAATACCATCTCAAAAAAACATAATGGCACAGTCAGTTTTGACGATGTAACCTTAAGGAGTTGGGGTAATTTTACCAATCCTGCATTCTACGTCAAAAATATGGTGCTTTTAGATTCGTCCGATTCAAAAATTACCCGTTTTGAAGCTAAGAATGTGTATCTAAATCTAACCGTAAAGAGTTTGTTGAAAAAAAAGATCCAGGTAAAGTCTGTTCGAATAGAAAATGCGAACTATTCCTCCGTCATTACTAAAGAAGATCTGGCAGCTTTGACCGCGAATAAAGACTCCCTTCCTGAAGAAAGTACTGTCTCTGAAATCTTCAAGCCATACAAATTGTCCTTTGATATTGAAAATTTTGCCTTCGATATACAAAATATTCCGCGTCATAAAAGAATTAAATTTACGATAAACGAAATATCATCAAACCTCCTTATTGGGCCAGATCGGATATCCTCTTCCATGGATTTGAATGCCTATATCACACAACTGGGTTTTAACCTTGAAAAAGGCAGTTATCTCAAGGATTCTAAGATTGTAGGGACCATGTACCCTGAAATAGACCTGACTAATAACAAAATTCATATCCCTTCATTTGATTTATCCATAAATGATCAAATATTTGAGCTAACAGCCGATTTTGACACTTCCAGGCATAGTAGTTTTCTATTTAAGATTGTGAATGAAGAAACAGAATATGCACCAACTGTAAGTCTTCTATCCGATCATATTCAATTAAAACTTAACAAGTATAAGATTGATCAGGCTTTTTCCACTCACACTACCCTTCAAGGAAGTTTCGCGCCATTTTCAAACCCTCTGGTACATGTTGAATTTAATAGTATTGAAAATTCTGCTCTAATAGATGACCGTTTTGATTTGAACAATTTGTCATTCACTGGAAGTTTTACCAACAGAATATATGATGATGAACGAGCCAAAACTGAAGACAAAAGGGATATAAAGCTCAGTTTCAACTCTATGACAGGAAATTACAAGGAGACCGAATTTGAGTTAAGCAATGGTGTATTAACAAGCACTCCGGAAGATAAAGCCCTCATTAAAGGTTCTTTAAAGGTAGACGGTATACCTGAAAATTTAGTTTCACTAACCAATGAACCTATTTTTACGCTTAAGGGAGGCCGCTTTAATTTAATGGCCGAATTAGAAGGAGATGCAACGTCTGCAGTTGACCTTCTAAATAAGTCAGATATCAAATTAGAGGTTAGAAATACCGGTATTTTTGACATTGAAGATGAAATATTTATTCCCGTAAACCAGTTAGATATTCAACTCAAAGAAGACCGGGCTGTATTGGAGATTTTAGAACTTCCTCTGGGTTCTTCGGATAAACTGAATATTTACGGTCTTGCTAACCACTTTTCTTCACTTCTAACAAAAGAAGCTGAAATCCAAGCAACGACTACTTTAGGCTTGAAATCAACAAAACTGAGATGGGAAGATTTTATGAATATTTTTGCGAATTCCAATAAAGGACCTAAAGACAAAGTAAAACAACCTGCATATGTAATACGGGACATAGCAAGAAAAATTTATTTAAAATTTAATCCTTCAGT